>DASSJW010000618.1:0-12566 GCA_035690995.1 Xanthobacteraceae bacterium | reverse complement strand
AGCCACCAGCGAACCCCTTCAGTTGCCGTGCCCGGGGATGACCGGGGAGGTACGTACGGTACATGAGCCTATTCGCCGATCGAGCAGCCGGCGCGCGGGCGTTCCTGGTTCCGCCGTCCATCTCACCGCCGCCGGGACCGGTTGCCCTGGCCGGTGCTCATGGGACCTTTCTGACCGCTCCCGTACGCCTGATACCACGGGTTCTGCACGCAAGAGCCGCCTCCACCGCGCGCCGTCATCATGCACTGCTCGAACGACGTGAAGGCACAGGTGGTGCCGTTGTCGCCGTCGTTGCCGCCGTATTGCACGCACCACGGCCGATAGATTTCAGCGGCGGCCGGCTGCGCGCCGGCTGCGAGAACGGCCGACGCAAACACGGCGAGCGCGACACGGATCATGATCATGACTGTCCCTGCAAAACGCACCTGCCCGCCGATGAACACGCGATCGGGGCCGTTGTTCCAGCGTCCATCGGGCTTCGTTGCGACAACCCGGCCGCCTCAACCGCCGGACTGCCCTGTGATAAGCATGTGGCCTGCGCCGGAGGAACCAATGTCGCGATTTGTGCTGCGCCCAGGGCTCGTTGCCGCCGTGTTGCTGCTGCTCGTGCATGCCGCCGCTGCCGCGGAGGATGCGCTCAAGATCGCCGTCGGGCAGCGCGGCGGCTGGGAGCAATGCGTGTCGGAGCTCGGCCAGAACGCCGGCATCTTCAAGAAGCATGGCCTCGTTCTCGAGGTGCTCTACACGCAGGGCAGCGGTGAGACCATCCAGGTCGTGCTCTCCGGCAGCATCGACATCGGCATCGGCCCCGGGACCCACGCGGTCTTCGGCGCCTTTGCCAAGGGGGCGCCCATTCGCATGATCGGCGCGTCGTTCACCGGCGCGCGCGACCAGCTCTATTACGTGCGCGCCGACTCGCCCATCCGCGGCATGAAGGACGCCGACGGCAGGACCATCGGCATCTCGACCAGCGGGTCGAGCTCGCACATGCTCGCCCTCGCGCTGGCGAAACACTTCGGCATCAATCTGGTCCCGCAGGCGACCGGGAATTACTCCTCCACCCTCACCCAGGTGATGACCAAGCAGGTCGACATCGGGTTTGCCCAGGCGCCCTTCGTGCTCGACGCGGTGGAGGACGGCCGCATCCGTCTGGTGGCGAAGGGAGCCGACATGCCGGAAGTGCAAAATCAGTCGATCCGCGCCTGGATCGCGCATGCGAACACGCTCGAACGTCGCCGGGACGCATTGACGCGATATGTGAGGGCCTATCGCGAGACGCTGGACTGGCTCTATGCCAGCCCGGACGCCGTCAAGGCCTATGCCGCATGGTCGGGCCTGGGCGAGCGCCTCGCCCGCCAGGCCCCCGACTTCATCACCAAGGACAGCATCGATCCCATCCGCATCGTGGGCCTGGAGGAGATGATGGGCGATGCGGTGAAGTTCAAATATATCGCCGCGCCGCTCACCGGCGATCAGTTGGCGACGCTGGTGCAGGTTCCGAAATAGTCAAGCAGTGGAGGCTCCGCGCGAGCACCGGTTGCGCGGCGCTCATTCCAGCTCGATGACCAGCCCATCCCGCAGGGTGACGCGGCGGTCCATGCGCCCGGCGATGTCCATGTTGTGGGTGGCGACGACGACCGCGAGCCCCGAAGCCTGGACCAGCTGGGTGAGCGCGGAGAAGACGTGGTCGGAGGTGCGCGGATCGAGATTTCCGGTCGGCTCGTCGGCGAGCAGAATGCGCGGCGCATTGGCGACCGCGCGCGCGATCGCCACCCGCTGCTGCTCGCCGCCGGAGAGCTCCGCCGGGCGGTGCGTGAGACGCTCCTCGAGCCCGAGATAGCTGAGCAGGTCGGTGGCGCGCCGGACCGCTTCCGCACGCGACAACCCGCGCACCATTTGCGGCATGACCACGTTCTCGAGCGCTGAAAACTCCATCAGCAGATGGTGGAACTGATAGACGAAGCCAATCTCGACGCGCCGGATACGGGTGCGCTCGGCATCTGCTAGGCGCGACGTCGGAATTTGGTCGACATAGACTTCGCCGGCGTCCGGATGTTCCAGCAGGCCGGCGACGTGCAGGAGCGTGGATTTTCCGGCGCCCGAGGGCGCCACCAGCGCCACCGATTGCCCCGGCCAGATCGCGAACTCGGCTCCCTTGAGGATATCCAGCACCACGTCGCCCTGGCGATAGTGCCGGTCGATGCCGTGCAGGAACAGGACCGGCGGCGCTTCCGCGCTGGTATCGACGCCGTGCTGCGACATGGCGTGGTCGTGGATCGTCACGTCACTCATATCGCAGCGCCTCGACCGGATCGAGGCGCGCCGCGCGCCAGGCCGGATAAAGTGTCGCCAGCAGCGACAACGCGAGCGCCATGATGACCACCGCCGTGGTCTCGCCCACGTCGAGATCGGCCGGCAGCTTGGAGAGGAAATAGAGCTCGGGCGAGAACAGCTCGGTGTTGGTCAGCCACGAGATGAAGCGGCGGATCGATTCGATGTTCAGGCATATCAGGAGCGCCAGCAGGAAACCCACCAGCGTGCCGATGACCCCGACCGAGGCGCCGGTCATCATGAACACCCGCATGATCGCGCCCTGGGTCACGCCCATGGTGCGCAGGATGCCGATGTCGCGTCCCTTGTCCTTCACCAGCATGATCAGGCCGGAGGTGATATTGAACGCCGCGACGATCACGATGATCGTCAGGATCAGGAACATCACATTGCGCTCGACCTGCAACGCATTGAAGAAGGTCGAGTTGCGCTGGCGCCAGTCGATCATGAAGATCGGGCGGCCGGACGCTTCGGTGATGAGCCTGCGGTAGCGGTCGATCTGGTCGGGCTTGTCGACATAGACCTCGATGGCAGTGACGTCGCCGGCGCGGTTGAAATAAGCCTGCGCCTCGGGGAGCGGCATGAACACGAAGGCGGAATCGTATTCCGACATGCCGACTTCGAAAACCGCGGCGACCTTGTAGGGTTTGATCCGCGGCGTCGTGCCCATCGGCGTGACCGCGCCGCGCGGCGCGACCAGCGTCACGCTGTCGCCCACCCGCAACGACAATTGATCGGCGAGCCGCCTTCCGATCGCCACGCCCTGCCCCGCGTCGAAGCCGTCGAGCGTGCCCTGCCGGATATTGTTGGCGACCGAGGGCAGCTTGGCGAGATCGGCGGCGCGCACGCCGCGCACCAGCACGCCGGAGGCGTTGAACGGTGAGGAGGCCAGCGCCTGCCCCTCGACGATCGGCGCGGCGAGGATGACCCCGGGTACCCCGGCAATGCGCTCGGCCACCGCCTCCCAGTCGGTCAGCGGCTGTTCCAGCGGCTGGATCAGAAGGTGGCCGTTCAGGCCCAGAATCTTGTCGAGCAGTTCCTTGCGGAAGCCGTTCATCACCGCCATCACGATGATGAGGGTGGCGACGCCCAGCATGATGCCGAGGAAGGAAAACGCGGCATTGACCGAGATGAATCCTTCCTGCCGCCGCGCCCGCAAATAGCGCAGCGACAGCATCCACTCGAACGGAGCGAAAGGGTGGGTCCTGGTGATTGGCTCGCTCATCGGATTGTTCCCCGCCCCCCGAGTTTCATACGATTCTGGCCGTTTCAGGCCCAGCCCGGCCGCTCCCGAGCCGGCACGGCGTGGCCTGGTCACGGCGCCAGGCGCTTGAGAACGTCGGCCGCGCTCATCAGTTCGCGGCTGCCGTCGGCCCTGTTCTTGAGTTCGACTTTGCCTTCCGCAAGGCCTTTGGGCCCGATCAGGATCTGCCAGGGAATGCCGATGAGGTCTGCGGTGGCGAATTTCGCCCCCGGTCGCTGGTCGAGATCGTCGTATAGCACCTCGACGCCTTTCGCGCTGAGGTCGCGGTAGAGCGCTTCGCAGGCGGCATCGGTGTCGCCGGCGCCCTGCTTGAGGTTGAGGATCGCCACCCGGAACGGCGCCACGGCCTCCGGCCACTTGATGCCGGCATCGTCGTGGAACGCCTCGATGATGGCGCCGACCAGACGCGAAACGCCAACCCCATAGGAGCCGCCGTGGATCGGCCGCTCGACGCCGTCGGCTCCCGCCACAACGGCCTTCATGGGCTCCGAATACTTGGTGCCGAAGTAGAAGATCTGCCCCACTTCGATACCGCGGGTATGCAAACGCTTGTCGACCGGAACCTCGCGCTCGAAGCGGCCGGGGTCGTGCACATCCTCGGTCGCGGCATAAAGCGCGGTCCAGGGCCGGATATGCGGCATCAGATCCGCGCCGTAGTCGATGCCCTCGCCGGGAACCGGAAGCGCCAGCACGTCCTTGTGGCAGTACACGCCGGATTCGCCGGTCTCCGCCAGAATAATGAACTCATGCGAGAGATCGCCGCCGATCGGCCCAGTCTCGGCCGCCATCGGAATGGCTTTGAGCCCCATGCGCGCAAAGGTGCGCAGGTACGCGACGAACATCTTGTTGTAGGAGACGCGCGCGGCGGCCTCGTCGATATCGAAGGAATAGGCATCCTTCATCAGGAATTCGCGCCCGCGCATGACGCCGAAGCGCGGACGCTGCTCATCGCGGAACTTCCACTGGATGTGATAGAGAATCTTCGGCAGATCGCGATAGGAGCGAACATAGGCGCGGAAGATCTCCGTGATCATCTCTTCGTTGGTCGGACCATACAGCATCTCGCGCTCATGGCGGTCCTGGATGCGCAGCATTTCCGGCCCATACGCATCGTAGCGGCCGCTCTCGCGCCAAAGATCGGCAATCTGCAGCGTCGGCATCAGCAGCTCGACGGCGCCGGCGCGGTCCTGCTCCTCGCGCACGATCTGCTCGATCTTCTTGAGCACGCGAAAGCCGAGCGGCAGCCAGGCGTAGATGCCCGCGGCCTCCTGGCGGATCAGACCCGCCCGCAGCATCAGCCGGTGGGAGATGATCTCCGCCTCTTTCGGGGTCTCGCGCAGGATCGGGAGGAAGTAGCGGGATAGGCGCATGGCGATACGAGAATCGTTTTCCTTCGAGGGCCACGGAGTGAAGCCGGATCGCTTCCGAAAACACAAGAGCTATCAAGGCCTTCCGTTAGCTATTACGTCCGCTTTGGTGAGTATTGCCAGGCTTTAAGGTGCACTGCAAACAAAATAACGTGGATTTTCAGAGTTTCCCGACGCTATTACTTCACGTGACAAGTCAAACCAGATCAGCTAGCGTTGAAATGCGTGAGGTCGAAGCGCTAAGCAATCTCCGGCGCCGTCGACCACGCGGTCCAAGTCTTGGGAGGACAAGCCGGCGCAAAGCCGCAGCCGTCTCGCTCGAAACACAAAAATTTCGCTTCATCCATGTACGTCTTGGGAGCAGGGCTGCGGCCCTGCTCGTTTTTTTTGAGCCTTGCGATCGGCACGGTTCCGCGCATGCACCCCCGCCTCGCGCGTGTGACCGCCATCACATCGCGCCCAAGGCAGTTCCGATACGGTCGCTGCATAAGCTCAGTTCACCTTGCCGAGGAGACTTCCATGCGAACGATCATTCTTGCCGCCGCAGCGCTGGCCGCCGTGTCCTTGACCAGCATCCAGGCGCACGCCGACGGCGCTTGGTGCGCCCGTGACACCCGCGGCGGCACCAATTGCGGGTTTCACAGCTTTGCGCAGTGCCAAGCCGACATCAGTGGGATCGGCGGATCGTGTTCCCTCAACCCGTCCTTCCAGGGCTACAACGGCGCTTACCAAAGCTACGGCCGCGATACGCGTCGACGGCCGCGCCTATACTAGAATCGGCGCTGTTCTCGACACGAGCAGCCTTCGCCAGCTAGCGCGGCAGGACGCCGAGCAGGCTGGCGAGATCGTCGAGCGCGATCAGCCGGTAGGTGTAGACGACGTGCCACAGCGCAAACACCACGCCGGCGATGATCGTGGTCCAGACGAGTTTGCGCCGGAGCCGCGGGATCGCGGGCGCGCCGGGATCGCTGCCCGGCGCGATCGCACCGTCTTCCTGCTGGCTGCGCACACCCCACGGCAGGACGGCAAACAGCACCGTCCACCAGATGATGAAATAGATCGCGATCGAGGTCGGCAATGACATTAGGGGCTAGCGCCAACAACGGTGCGCATGTTCGATTCCCGCCGGCCGGCATGGACGCCGCGCTTGCCGCGCGATAGCGCGGGGGCTGTCGGGGGGCAATTCACGCCTGCTCGATCTCGACCAGCGTGCCGCAGAAATCCTTGGGATGCAGGAACAGCACCGGCTTGCCGTGTGCGCCCATCTTGGCATTCCCGTCGCCCAGCACGCGCGCGCCCTGCGCCTTGAGCTTGTCCCGCGCGGCAAGGATGTCGTCGACCTCGTAGCAGACGTGGTGAATGCCGCCATCCGGGTTGCGGTCGAGAAACCTCGCGATCGGAGATTCCGGTCCGAGCGGCTCGAGCAGCTCGATCTTGGTATTGGGCAGCGTGATGAAGACGGTGGTGACGCCGTGGTCCGGCTGCGGCATCGGTTCGGAGACTTGTGCGCCCAGGGTCTGGCGATAGACGTTCGCGGCTTTGGCGATGTCGCGCACGGCGATTGCCACATGGTTGAGCCGTCCGATCATGACCCGTCTCCTGCGGCCCCGCTTGCAAACCCATCCATAGCCGCGTTGCTCAAGCGCCGCCAGCGAGAAGGCCGAGCTCGGCGAGCTCGGCGCGCATGTCGGTGCGTTCGCGGTCGAGATATTGCGGCAACTCGGCGCCGTCGAGATCCATCTCGGTCCAGAAATGACGTTGGAGCTCCGACCTCCATTGCGCGGTCTGGGTCGCCGCCGCCAGCATCGCCCGCCAGAACGCGATCTCCGCGGCGCCGAGGTGCGGCGGCCCGCTGGCGCCGCGCCAGGAGCCGACGACGCAGTCGACCGTCTGCTCGATCCATGTCGGCGCCGCCGCATAGGGTCCGGGCAGGCGCGCCGGCGAGGAAATGGCGATGGCGCGAAGCCGGCTGGCCTCGAGCTCCGGCACGGCGCTCGCCGCCGTGATGGCGCCGACGTCGGCATGGCCGGCGACCACGTCCGCGACCGCGTCGAGGGCGGTGTCGAACACCCGGATCCGCGCCGCGCGCGGTTCGCCGCCGGCATGCCGGATCACCTTCGCGACCGCGACGTGATTGGAATTGCCGAGCGAGGTGGAGAGCGCGATCGTGGCCGCATTCTGCGCCAGGCGAGCGATCAGATCGCCGCTGCTGCGGATTGCCGAGTCGGCGCGAACCACGAAGGCGATGTACTCGCTGTACAGGATCGCCAGCGGCGCAAACCGCGCCGGGTCCGATTTGGTCACGCCGAGCAGATAGTCGGCGGTCATGTTGGGTGAGCTGATCCCGATCACATGGCCGTCGCCGGCGTGCTGCTCGACGTAGCGCCAGGCCTTGCGTCCGCCCTCCCCGCCCACATTGACCACCCGGACCGGCACGTCGAGGAGGCCGTTGTCGGTGATCGCCTTGAGCAGCGCCCGCGCCGAGCGGTCGAGGCCGCCGCCGGGCGGCGTGCCCGCAACGATCTCGATCTCGCGCTCCGGCTGCCAGATCATGGGCTGTTCGCCGGCTTCATCGAGCCGAGCACCCTGGCCCAGAGATCGACCTCCTTGCGCATGAACTCGTCGAAGGCGGCCGGCGAGCGCTGTTGCGGCGGCGCGACCTCGTATCCGAGATCGGCAAACCGCTTGACGACAATCGGATCGTCCATCGCGGTCGCCAGCGCCTGGTTGAGCTTCGCCACGATCGGCGCCGGCGTGCCTTTGGGAGCGGACAGGCCGTACCAGACCGTGAGCTTGAAGTCCGGCAGACCGGCCTCGGTCGTGGTGGGGACGTCCGGCAGCATGGCCGAGCGCCGCTCGCCGGTCACCGCGTAGGCCTTGAGCGATCCGGCTTTCGCGTGCTCGACGATGTTGACGATCTGGTTGCAGAGGAAATCGACGTTGCCCGCCAGTATGTCCTGGGTCGCCTGCGGCGTGCCGCGATACGACACCACGGTCGGCTTGATGCCGATGAGCGAATGGAACACCGAACACGCGAGATGCGAGACCGAGCCGACGCCGGCGTCCGCCTCGGTCACGGTCTTCTCGTGGGCGCGCAGGTAGGCGACTAGTTCCTGCAGCGTATTGGGCGGCAAGTCGCGCTTGCCCACGATCACGACCGGTGTCGTGTTGACGAGGCCGACCGACTCGAAATCGAGCGCGCGATATGGCGGGTTGGCGTAAAGCTGCTCGACCGCGGCATGGGTGCCGGAGCCCGAGATGCCGAGCGTATAGCCGTCAGGCGCGGCCTTGGCCACGCGCCCCGAGCCTATCGTCCCGCCCGCGCCGGTGACGTTCTCGACCACGACTTGCTGGCCCAAAGCCTTGGACATCGGCGCGGCGATGAGCCGCGCGACCGTATCGGAAGGGCCGCCCGCCTGGAACGGCGCGACGATCGTGACGAAGCGCGTCGGAAACTCCTGCGCGGCCGCATGGCTTGCGCAAGCAAGCAGTGCGGTCGCGAGCCAGCACGATATTCTGGTCACGACATCCTCCCTTCAACCGCCCTTTGCGGACGGCATTGTTACACTTCGAGCACATGGACATGGCATGTGGGTTTCTTGTTCCAGGTCGCGCTGAGCGCCGCGCGGATTGCGCGCCGCACCGCCTCGCCCACCGCTTCCGGGTCGCGCCGGCGTTGCCGCGGCATCGAGCCGAAGGCTCCCATGGCCGCGTCATAGATGATGTCCTCGATCCTTTGGCCGAGCGCGTCGAATTCCGGAATGCCGGTGAGCGTCACAAGCGGATCGCCGACCAGTTCGCCGCGATCGCTGATCGCGAGCGCCATGGAAACCACCCCGGCAAAGCCGAGCCGGCGGCGGTCGGCCACCGTGCGCTGCTCGGCGCTGACTAGGAGCGCCCCGTCCTTGTAGAGACGTCCCGCGGGCACCTCGTCGATCTTTCCGGGGCCGCCGGGCGCCAGCCGCAGTAGTTCCCCGTCGCGGCACAGAACCACCTGGCCGACGCCGGCGCGGCGCGCGAGCGCGGCATGCTCGGCCATGTGAAGGGGTTCGCCATGGACCGGGACGAGGATTTGCGGTCGCACCCAGCCGATCATGTCCCTGAGCTCGTCCATTCTGGGATGGCCGGAGACATGCACGAGATGGGTGCGGTCGGTGATCACCTCGATGCCCTGCGACACCAGGCCGTTGATCACCCGCATCACCGCCTTCTCGTTGCCGGGAATGGCACGCGACGAGAAGATCACCCGGTCGCCGCGTGAAAACGCCACCTCGGGATGATCATCCTGGGCGATACGCGAAAGCGCGGCGCGCGGCTCGCCCTGGCTGCCGGTGCAGAGCGCCAGCACCTTGTCGGGCGGCAGATGCCCGTAGACATCGACCGAGCGAAAGTCCTTGATGCCGTCGAGATACCCGGTCTCGCGTGCGACCTGGGAGATGCGCTCCATGGCGCGTCCCACCAGAACGACCTCGCGGTCGCAAGCGGCGGCGGCTTCCGCGACCACGCGAATGCGGGCCACGTTGGACGCGAAGGTGGTGACCGCGACCCGCGCCGGCGCGGTCCGGATCAATTCGGCGAGACTTTTTGCAACGTCGGTCTCCGACGGCGAACGGCCCTCGCGCACCGCGTTGGTGGAATCGCCGATCAGGGCAAGACAGCCCTCGTCGCCCAACGCGCGCAGCTTGGCTTCGTCGGTCGGCGGACCGATGACCGGCGTCGGATCGATCTTCCAATCGCCGGTATGCAGCACCGCGCCGAGCGGGGTGCGGATGATGAGGGCGTTCGATTCCGGGATCGAATGGGCCATGGACACCAGTTCGATGTCGAACGGGCCAAGCGTGAACCGGCCGCCGAGCGGCACGACGTTCACCGGGATGTCAGGCGCGCCCGGTTCGCTCTCGCGCTTGGCTTGCAGCAGCGCCGCGGTAAACGGCGTGGCATAGATCGGGACCTTGAGCTGCGGCCACAGATCGAGCACTGCCCCGAAATGATCTTCATGCGCGTGGGTGAGCACCAAGCCGAGGATGTTGCGACGCTGCTCCACCAGATAACTGATGTCCGGCAGGATCAGGTCCACGCCGGGCAGCGCATCGTCGGCGAAGGCCACGCCGAGGTCGACCGCGATCCATTGGCGCCGGTGCTCGTCACCGAAGCCGTAGATCGCGAGATTCATGCCGATCTCGCCGACCCCGCCGAGCGGTGCGAAAACAAGTTCGTCGGACGGGCGCAGCGCCATCGTGTGTTCCGATCAACTCGCCTTGCCGGAGGATGGCAACATGAAGACATCGCCCGCGGCAATGGTCGTGGTCTTGCCCGTGGGCAAGCGCAGCACCAGGCTGCCGGCGGGGTCGATCGCCTCGAAGCGGCCGGTGAGGTCGCGATCGGCAAGGCGAACCCGCACCTCTTCACCCAGTCCGGCCGCGCGCGCGAGCCAGTCCGTGCGGATCGTCGAAAAGCCTTCCCCACCGTTCCATTGTGCGATGCGTCCGATCATCTTGACCGATAATGCACCGAACAAGGCGGCCGGTGAAACCGGCGCCCCGGCGGCGGCGAGATCGGTCGCGGGATAGTCCATGCCCGCGGGGTGATCTGCGCAATTGACCCCGATCCCGACGGCGACCGCGCCGTTCTCGCCTTCGATCAGGATGCCCGCAAACTTCGCGCCGGCCAGCACCAGGTCGTTCGGCCATTTGATCGCCAGCCTTGTCTTGAGGTCAGGAGCCACCTCGACAACGGCATCGTGCACCGCCAGCGCCGCCACGAAAGAAAGCTCCGGCCAGTGCTCCACCGGCGCGGCGGCTGTGAGCAACAGACTGGCGTAGAGATTGCCGGGCGGCGATATCCAGGTCCGGCCGCGCCGGCCGCGGCCGGCGGTCTGCCGATCGGCGGCCACCCAGAGCGGGCCGCACTCGCCTTGGCGGGCAAGACGCAAGGCTTCGGCATTGGTCGAGCCGAGCACCTCGTGCGCGACAAGCCGCACGCCCGCCGCGCTCGCCCTCGCCTCGAGTTTCATTCAGAATCAGGCTGCATTCAGAACAGCGACTTCGCCGCCGCATTGGCCGCGTCGACGAGCGGGCCTGGATAGATGAAGAACAGGAGATTGAACAGGCCGGTGACCGCCAGCACGGCTTTGAGCTCAATGGGCATCGGCTCGAACGGCTTCACCGGCTCCTCGAAATACATGATCTTCACGATGGCGAGATAATAATAGGCGCCCACGACACTGGTCACGACCCCGATCACCGCGAGCGCGAACAACCCGGCCTGGATCGCGGCCAGAAACACGTAAAACTTGGCGAAGAAGCCGGCGAGCGGCGGAATGCCCGCAAGCGAGAACAACAGCATGGCGAGGAAGAAGGCCATCGCCGGCTTGGTGCGGGCGAGGCCGGAGAGATCGCCGATATCTTCCACCATCTGTCCATCCCGGCGCATCGACAGGATGCAGGCGAAGGTTCCCAGCGTCATGGCGACATAGATGGCCATGTAGACCAGCACGCCCTGCACCCCTTCCTGGGTGCCGGCGGCGAGTCCCACCAGCGCGAAGCCCATATGCCCGATGGAGGAATACGCCATCAGCCGCTTGATGTTGCGTTGGCCGATGGCGGCAAAAGCGCCGAGTGCCATGGAGGCGATGGCGACGAACACGACGATCTGCTGCCATTGCGTCACCACGCCGGGAAACGCCACGATGGTCGTGCGCACGAACATGGCCATGCCGGCGACCTTGGGCGCGGCCGCGAAGAAGGCGGTGATCGGCGTCGGCGCGCCCTCATAGACGTCGGGCGTCCACATATGGAACGGCACCGCCGAAACCTTGAAGCAGAAGCCCGCGAACAGGAAGACGAGGCCGAACACCAGTCCGAGATGTCCGGAACTTGCACCGCCCTGCGTCGCCGCCTTGGCGATGCCGGTAAAGCTCACGGTCCCGGTGAAGCCGTAAACCAGCGACGCGCCGTAAAGCAGCATGCCTGAGGACAAGGCGCCGAGGACGAAATATTTGAGCCCCGCCTCGGTCGAACGCACGGAATCGCGATCGATGGCGGCGACCACGTAGAGCGCCAGGCTCATCAGTTCGAGGCCGAGATAGAGCGCGATCAGATCGGCCGCCGAAATCAGCATCATCATGCCGGTGGTGGCGAGCAGGATCAGGATCGAATATTCGAACCGCTGCCGCTTGGCGGCCGCGAGATAATCGGTGGACATCAGGATCGCCGCCGCGGATCCGGTCAATGCGAGCAGCTTGAGGAACCGGGCGAAGTTGTCGACCACGAAGCTGCCGCCGAAGGTGACGAGCGTCCCCGCCGGCAGCAAGACGATGACGGCACCGGTGAGGATCAGCAGCAGGATCGCCGCGACGTCGATGCTCCTGGTCGACTCCTCGCCGCGAAATGCACCCACCATCAGCAGCGCCATGGCGCCGACCACGAGCACGATTTCCGGCAGAGCCGGCAACAGCGCGGGAATTTCGAGCGTTTCGGGCACGGCGGATCTGGCCTCTGGTCAATGCGCCAGCAGGGCGGCGGCTTTCGCCGCGCCGAGCGCGCGCTCGTAGTTCTCGAGCAATTGCGTGACCGATGCCGCCGAGAAGTCGAGCACCGGCTTCG
>DASSJW010000617.1:0-2211 GCA_035690995.1 Xanthobacteraceae bacterium | reverse complement strand
GCCGGCGTAGAGCGCGCGCGCAGTTTCGCGATAGGCCAGTGCGAAGCGTTTCATGGCATCGCCGCGGGTCGCCAGCGTGCGGGCATTGGTGATGTTGACGCGAACGGTCTGGCCCTTGAAGATCTCAGCATCGTTGCCGTTGGCGATGTAGCGAATTTCCCCGCGGTCGAGCTGGTCTAGTCCGTCGGGTGGCGCCGCCCAGCCGACGTCGATCTGCCCGGACATGACCTGCGTGAGCGTCGGGATCGGGCCACCAGTGCCGACTGCCTTCGCCTTCAGGCCGAATTGCTTGATGAAGGCCATGACCACCATGTGGGTGGAGGAGCCGTTGGTGGAATAGGCCACGGTCTTGCCGTCGAAATCCTTGATGGACTTGATGGGCGAATCCGCTTTCACGTACCAGTAGAGATCGGATGCGCCCGTCGTCTCGGCAGCGATGATGCGCACGGGCGCGCCCTTCGCGAAGGCGCTCATCGCCCCCATCGTTCCAGCCGCAATGCCGACATCCACACTTTCCGCAATCACCGCCTGCTGCGTCTCACCGCTGCCTTGCGTGTACAGGAGATCGAGCGTCAGCCCGTGCTTCTTGAAGATGCCGGCGCGCTGGCCGACTTCCGCGACCGATGACGCCCAGTTTCCCCTTTGCCCCACGGCGAGTTTGAGGGTTTCCTGTGCGCTCGCCAGTTGCGGAAGCAGGGCCGCTACGGCGAGCGCGGCGGCAACAAGCGTCCTGCGAGCGTTTACGGCGCTGTCAGATCGAACGGATCGACGAGGTCTCATGGTTTGCGTCCTTTCATATGAGCCGCGAGAGTCTGAGGTGTGATCGGCAGCCTTGTCATGGCGCCGTGCTGCCCGAGCGCGTCATCGACGGCGCCGGCGATTGCGGCGCCCGCGCCATTGATCCCGCCTTCGCCGGCGCCCTTGAGCCCGAGTGGATTGAACGGGCTCGGCGCGTCTTCCGCGATCAGGATCTCGATCGCGGGCGCTTCGCGCGCGGTGGGCATGAGATAGTCGGCGAACGTGACGGACAGGGGATCGCCGCTGTCGGAATAGGTGAATTCCTCATACAGCGAGCCGCCGATGCCTTGCAGGCAGCCGCCCGTGAGTTGACCTTCGATCAGCATCGGATTGACGGCGCGGCCCACCTCCTGGGCGACAACATAGCGCTCGAGCGCGACCCCGCCGGTCTCGCGATCGATCCGGGCGAGCGCGACGTGAACGCCATAGGAGAAGGCGAGACGATCCGTGTTGTACCAGCCTTCCGCGGTGAGCCCAGGCTCGCGATCGCCGAGCAGCTTGGCGCCGGGCGCCACCCGGCCCGCGATGTCGGCGAGCGAGATCGAAGGGCCGATCGAAGCCCCGCGCGTCACGACGACGCCGTCAACGATGTCGAGCTCGCTCGCCGCGGTCTGCAGCAGCTCGGACGCATAGGCGAGCGCCTGGTCCCGCAGCTTGAGCGCCGTCACGTTTACGGCATTACCCGTCAGCACGGTCGCGCGCGAGGCATGGGCGCCGATGCCGAAAGCAGCGCGATCAGTCTGGCCATGGATCACACGAACCCGGCGATAGTCGACGCCGAGCGCCTGCGCGCAAATCTGCGCCATGACCGTTTCGAAGCCCTGCCCGACGGAGGCGCCGCCAGTGATCAGCTCGACGTCGCCGTTGGTGTCGATCGTGGCCCGCGCTCCATCCGATGGTCCGCGTCCGCTTTCGTCGAAGAAGATACTCAGTCCAACCCCGACGAACTCGCCGCCACGACGGCGGCGAGCGATGTCGTCCTGCAGCACGGGCCAATCGATTGCCGCCAGGGCCTTGGTCAATAGACCGGGATAGTCCCCGGAATCGAGAACGAGCTCCTCCACGCCGGGCTGGTCGAACGGCCGCCGATACGGCATCTCCTCCGGCTGGATCAGATTGCGGCGGCGAATCTCCACGCCGTCGATGCCGAGCTTCGCCGCCGCGGCATCGAGCAGCCGCTCGCGCACGAAGGTGCTCTCGAATCCGCCAGGCGCGCGATAGGTCGCCGCCGGGGTTTTATTGGTCAGCCGGAAATGGCCGACGCCGCGATAGGCCGGCACGCGATAGGGGCCGGAGATCGACCAGAGCGTCCGCGCCATCACGCGGGCACCGTGGGTGCGGATATAGGCCCCCTGGTCGTGGAAGAGTTCATCGTCGATGCCGAGAATGCGCCCGTCGGCATCGACGGCCATC
>DASSJW010000616.1:0-2179 GCA_035690995.1 Xanthobacteraceae bacterium | reverse complement strand
AGCGGCCGGCCGTCACCGTTCTACAATACGGCGCACGATGCCTATTCCATCTGGGACCAGGCGCGCCGCTGCAACGCGGCGGAAGGGCTGGTGGCGAGCGATCGGGTGGCAAACCTCTATCCGCTGGCCGGCTTTCCCACCGGTGCTTTCCTGAGCGTCATTCGCTCCACCATGATCGCGGGCCTGCCGGTGGTACACGGATTGACCGGCTCGGCCAATTCCGAGTTCAAGGTCCGCAATTCGCTGGCGGAGGCGCTGGCGACGGTCGCACGCTTTCGTCCAACCGTGCTGTGGGGCGTGCCGAGCTTCATCCGCCGGTTTCTCGACGAAGCCTGCCGCCGCGGCGCGGATTTGACCGGCGTGCGGCTGGTCCTGACCTCGGGCGAGCCGGTGGGCGAAACGTTGCGCGCGGGCCTGCGCGATCGGCTCGCCCGTCTGGGCGCGTCCCCCGTCGCCATCCGCGCCCGTTATGCCTTCACCGAGATGCAGGGCGGCCTGGTGCAATGCGCGGAGGGCGCAGCGGCGCAGAACGTCGTGCCCGATCTCTACCACCTGGAAGCGGTCGAGCCCGACACCGGCCGCAGGCTTGCGGACGGCGAGAGCGGCGCGCTCGCCATCACCCATCTCCACCGTCGCGGCACCGTGTTGTTGCGCTATCTGGTCGGCGATATCGTCACCCTGTCGCGGGCGCCGTGCCCGATTTGCGGCCGCGAGGGCGAGCGCGTCGTTGCGACGCCGCGGCGCACCGGCAATCTGGTCAAATGCCGGGGAATGCTGGTCAACACCGATGTCATTGTTGATACGCTCTCGGCCATGACGGAGCTCGGCGAATTCCAGGTCGTGTTTGCCGCGGCCAGCGCGCCGGACGCCATGGAGCGGCTGGTGATCCGCATCGAACGGGACGCCGATGTCGCCGTGCGCGACGATGTGATACGTCGCGTGCGCGAGGCGGTCTCCCTGCGCCCGGAGGTCGAGTTCGTGGCATGCGGCGCGCTCTACGACCACGAGCGTTCGATCAAGGCGAGGCGCATTGTGGATCTGCGAAGCAAGGACTGACGAGGAGAGCATGGACGCAGGCGCCGCCGGCAAGACGTTTCCACCCTACGAATTCCACGTCGAGCGCGGCAAGATCCGCGAATTCGCCGACGCCATCGGCGATCCGAACCCGATCTATCGCGACCCCGACTACGCCGCAAGGATGGGTTTTGCCGGCATTCTCGCGCCGCCGACCTTGCTGCGCACGTTCCTCTACGAACCGAAGGCGGCCTCGGAGGCGCTCAAGGTCAGGGATTGGAGCTACATCGTTCACGGCGAGCAGGAGTTCGAATATTTCGCGCCGATCGTCGCCGGCGACGTGCTGACCGCGCACGAGCGCATCGCCAGCATCACGGAAAAGGAGAGCCGCCGCGCCGGCAAGCTGCAGATCGCGGTCATCGAGACCACCTTCCACAATCAGCGCGGCGAGAAGGTGCAGGTTGCCCGGCGCACCCTGGTCGAGACCGGCAAGCGGATCGCCGAGTGATGAGCGATCGACCCTCGTTCCCGTCGATCAATGTCGGCGATGCACCGGCGCCGCTCGTCTGCGGGCCGCTCACGCGTACGCAATTCGTGCGTTATGCCGGAGCGTCGCATGACTTCAATCCCAATCATCACGATGAGGTCTACGCCAAGGCCAGCGGCAACAAGGCGGTGTTCGGCATGGGCATGCTGGCCGGCGGCTATTGCGCGCGCCTGCTGACGGACTGGCTCGGTGACGGCGCGTTGCGGCGGCTGCGCATCCGCTTCGCGTCACGCTTCTGGCCCGACGACGTGCTCACCTGCACCGCCGCGGTCACCGGCAAGCGCGAGGTCGCGGACGAGGGCCTCGTCGATTGCGAATTCTCCGCGGTCAATCAGAACGGCGAGGTCATCATCCGCGGCGACGCCACCGCCGCCTTGCCGCGCTGAGCGGCGTCGCGAGGGGATCAAACGAAAAAACGGTAGCGAGAAGCGGAAACCAGGAAGACGCGAGCCTCGCTCGAATTGTTCGGGACCGAGGTCGCGCGCTTAATAGTGCCGCGTACTCGGTGGGCTCCCTCTCCCGCTTGCAGGGGAGGGGAATGCTTGCACGAATCTTGATGTTTGCCCCCACCCTGTCCCTCCCCCGCAAGCGGGGGAGGGGACGCAAGAGCCGATAGCT
>DASSJW010000615.1:0-5333 GCA_035690995.1 Xanthobacteraceae bacterium | reverse complement strand
TGCGGGAGAAATTCACCGAGCAGGGCGCGGAGCCGGTGATCATGAACCCGGACGAACTCGCAAAGTTCATGTCCGCCGAAGCGGTCAAGTGGCGCGACATCATCACCAAGGCTGGAATCCAGCCGATCCAATAGACACCGCGGGACTGCGGGCGCGTCCCGTCTCGCCGCCGAAGTTGAATTGCCGGCAGCCGGCGGGAGCGGACGTGGTGAGGCATTTCGCTTGCTGTTTGCTTGCATCGCGGGTGCCAACCGGGCTCCAGCTTCGCAGCAGGAGTGCCTGCGCATTGTCGGTGGGTCAATTGATGACTGACGCGGAAGCATCGCTTCGGGATTGCGGGTGAGAATGAGTATGATTTCGGTTGCCGTTGGTATAGACAGCGCCAGAAACCTGGTTGAATAACCATCCACGCAAACAGCGCACCTCCGAACCACCATGGCGATTGAAGAACGCGTGCTGATTGCCGGCGCCGGACCGGTTGGTCTGGTGGCGGCGGCCAACCTCGTGCGCAGCGGCGTGCCGGTGACCGTGCTGGAGGCGGGCCGCGACCTCAGCGAGGAGTCGCGCGCGTCGACCTTTCACCCGCCGACGCTCGACATGCTCGACCGGCTCGGCGCCGCGCAGCCGCTGATTGCGCAGGGTCTCATCGCGCCATCGTTTCAGTATCGAAGCAAGCAGCACGGAGTGCTCGCCCAGTTCGATTTCGGCATGATCGCCGATACCACGGGTCATCCCTATCGCGTGCAGTGCGAACAGTCCAAGCTGACACGCATCCTGTACGAGCAGTTGCGCAACGAGCCCAATTTCGAGCTGCACTTCGATGCCCAGGTCCGACACGTCGCGCAGCACCGATCCGGGGTAGAGATTTCGATCGACCGCAATGGGCGGACCGAGACGAGGTCCGGTCGCTGGCTGATCGGCGCCGACGGCGCCCGCAGCGATGTCCGGCGCTCGCTCGGGATCGAATTCGACGGCTTTACCTGGCCGGAGCGTTTCCTGGTGGTGAGCACGCCGTTCGATTTCCATGCCGTCATTCCCGACCTGGTGGCCGTGAGCTATGTCACCGATCCGGAGCGCTGGCATTTCCTGCTGCAGATTCCAGGCCTGTGCCGCGTCATGTTTCCCGTGGCAGCGCATGAAAGCGACGAACAGGCGTTGAGCCCGGAATTTGCTCAGTCGCTGATGGCCACAGTGGTGCCGGGCATCGCCCGATACGAGATCGCCCACGTCACGCTCTACAAAGTGCACCAGCGGGTTGCGAAAACGTTCCAGCAGGGCCGCGCGTTCCTCGTGGGCGACGCGGCCCATATCAACAATCCGCTTGGCGGCATGGGCATGAATGGCGGTATCCACGACGCCATCAACCTGACCTCGCGCCTGGTCGACGTCTGGCATGGGACGAAAGGCGACAACGATCTCGAAGGCTACGACCGGCAGCGCCGGCTGGTGACGCTCGAATATATCGAGAAACAGTCGATCCAGAACAAACGCAACCTCGAGTCCGACGGAACCGAGTTCAGGCGCGCGCTGACGGAAATCGCGGCCGACAAGGCCGCCGCCTACGCCTATCTGCTGCGAGTCTCCATGATCGCGAGCCTGCGCCGGGCTCAGGAGCTGGGGTGAACGACGTGGTGAACCGTATGCGCGCAGCCAGATGCGCATGGGTGTGAGCTTGACGAAGGCGAGGTCGTTGGCCGCGAGCTTGTCGAGCCCCCCGATCGCAGCAGCGCGATCTATGCTATGTCCTTCAAGGGAAATTGGGAGGACGCTGCGATGACGATTGCGAAAAATATCTCGCTTGAACGCCGCAAGTTCCTAGGCGCGCTCGGCGCAGGCGCCGGTGTCGCGGCATTGGCGGCCGGCTCGCTGGACGCACAGACGCCGGCCACCGCGCAAAAGGTCGATGACAAGAATGCCGCGCCCTTGAAGATCATCGACTTTCACAATCATTACATCGGCCCCCGGTTGACTCTGACCAACTTGGCCGCTGTCCCGCCCGCGCAGAAGCAGTATTGGGAAGGCGTCAATCGCAAGCTTGCCGATCCGACCGCGCTGACGGCCTCGATCGAAGCGGCGGGCATTGCCGCCCGCGTGATCAACACGCCGACGGCCTTCATCGAGGACGCGGACGGCAACGTTCCGACCGATGTCTTCCCACGCATCAACGATCATCTCGCCGAGCTGGTGAGCAAGAATCCGGGCCGCCTTTACGGCCTGGCCACGGTCGACGCGTATAGCGGAGACGCCGGGGCACGGGAACTGACCCGCGCCGTCCGCGACCTCGGCTTGCGCGGCGTGTTTGTCGAGAGTGCGAAGCGCGACCTATTGCTTGACGCGAAAGAAGCGCGTCCGACCCTCGCGGCCGCGGCTTCGCTCGGCATACCTGTGTTTGTCCATCCGATCACCGATCCCACGATGCACAAACGGTTCGCGAAATACGGACGCCTCGGTGTGCGGCTTGCCCGCAGCACCATCAACTCCGCGGCTCTGTTCGCGATGCTCGAGGGCGGCACGTTCGACGAATTGCCTGATCTGCGCGTTGTGGTCACGACACTTGCGATTGGCGGAGTGCTGCTGGCGGGCGGTTTTGGCGACGGCTATCGCCTACGCAGCGACGCGCCGGCCCTGACCCGCCGTCATGTCTATATCGACACCATGGGTCTGCACCCGGCCCTGGTACGCAGCGCAGTGGACCTGCTCGGAGTGGACCACGTCGTCATGGGCACCGACTGGCCGATCGCGGAGGAGAAATCCGTACCCGAGCGCCTCCAGAAGGCATTCGCGTTCTGCGGGCTCGATGCCTCCCAGCAGCAAATGATCGCCAGCGGCAATACACTAAAATTGCTGGGTGTTTCATAGCGAGCCGGCCCTCCTGAACGAGGACCGGGAATTTTTTGACTTGGAACGAACCGGCGCGGTGCTTCGGGCTCACTCCGCCGGTGTTGCCGCGATTGCCTTCTCCTCCGATGGTTGCGGCGCGGTCCAGGTCGCGGGCGAACGGCCCAGGCCGAACAGAAATGCAGCGACGATCGCGTAAGCGATTGCAACCGCCGGGGTGACGGCGAACCCGACCGATTCGCCATGCATGAAGCCGAAGAAGGTGAGCACCGCGCCGGACAGGGCGAAGGCGGACGCCTCGGCGAATTTCTTCTCGATGACGAATACCCCGACGGCGCCGAGGATGAGGCCGGTCAGGATCGAGCCGCCACCGAGCACCTCGAGCCCGTGATAGAGCACGCCAACCTGGCCGAGCTTGTCCAAACCGATCGCCGCGGCACTGGTCCCGGCCGCGCCGAGTGCGCCGTCCATCAAGGTCTTGCACCAGGCCGCAAGGTGCGGGGTCAGCGCAAGCACGATCGCCGGCGCGTGCGCGGACGGCGTGGTCTGGAACGCCTGGGCGCCGATGAGCATCCCGATATAGAGCAGGATCGGCGAGATCGCGACCACCGGCACCAGCGCCAGCAGGACCGAAATGATGCCGAACCAGGACAGCACGATCACCATGATCCCGGTCGCCGCCGAATAGCCTATGCGTCCGCCCATCGCCTTCCAGCCGGGATGACCGATATAGACCGCGTTGATGAACGGGTTGCCCATCAGGCAGCCGATGAGACTCACGACTCCGTCGGCGGTGAGCACGCGGGTGGTCGGGTAGGCGTCACCGGCCGCCTCCGCGCTTTCGACATTGTCCATGGCCTCGACCAGGTCATAAATGCCGAAGGGGATAGCGGTTACGAGGATCACGCCGAGAAATTCGAAACCCGAGAACACGTGACCGATGGCGGGAATCGGCACCGAGAAGCCAAAATTGGTGAACGCGCCACGCAGGCCCTCCAGGCTCAGCCCGCCGTAACCGAGGCCGAACAGGTTGGATCCCCACGCGATCACCATACCGACGGCAATGGCGACGAGTCCGGCCGGAATGCCTTTGGGATATTTGAAACCGCCGAACCAGCTCACGAGAATGATCGCGAAGCAGGTGAGACCGATGATCGGCGTCATGTACATTTCGAGCGCCGGACGCATGGAGATGAACGTGACGGAGACGCCCGCGAGCGTTCCCAGCAGCGCCGCACGCGGCGTGATCTTACGGATATAGGGGGCGATGAAGCCGCCGATCATCAGGATGAAGCTCTGGAAGAACACCCAGACCAGGCCGGCTTCCCAGCCCTTGATCGGATCATTGGTCTTGAGCGTGATCGGCAACATGATCACGAAGGTGACGATGAACATGTGCGGCACGCTGACGCCGGAAGGGAGCGCGCACACGTCGCTGCGGCCGGTCTTGAGCGCCAGGCGATAGGCCAGAAACGCGTAATACATGGTCGAGAGGCACATCATCAGGCCGAGCGCCGGCAGGATGCGGCCGAAGACGAGCGAGTCCGGCATCTTCAACACGAACCGCAACAGGCCCGTGAGCACGAGCATGTTGACGAGAATGTTGGTGCCGAAGCCGAAAAACGCGTTCCAGTCTCCGGGCGTCCATAGAATGGGACGTTTCGTCTCGGACGTGATCGACGTCATCAAGCCCTCCTATCGATAAATGGATCGGTTTCGACCCGTTCTTGCTCCTGTTCATGCGCTGCGCGCGGTTCGCAAAATCCCTGAGGAGAAGCCGGAGGCCGGCGAGTCGGCGATACATCGACGCGATCGTCCCCCGATTGCGCTTTCATCTCTCGCAAGCGATGTGCCAGTTGCTGCCGCGCTAACGTTTCGGTCGTAATCCGTCACATCGACGCGAAAGGTCGCGACATTTCATTGGGTTAGAGAGCACCGCAAGCTTGAGCGCAGCGAGCCGCAGCGCAGCTGCAACCGCGCAGGTGCCGCAGATTTGATTTGGCTGCTTAGGAAAATACCAACGCGGGGGGACGAGCAGAGCGCGATCATGGCGGCGGTGTCGAAAGCGCCGCGATCGCCGCCGCCGATGCGGACACCGAGCCGAAGATGCCGCCCTGGGCCTTGATCATCTTGAGGCCCATGTCGTGGAATTCCGCAAAATACGATGCGCAGCAATCGGAGAGCACCACGCAACGGAAGCCTCGGTCATTGGCTTCCCGTACGGTCGTATTGACGCAGACCTCGGTGGTGACCCCGCAAACAAGGAGCGTTTCGATGCTGCGATTCTTGAGCATCAGTTCCAGATCGGTCTGATAGAACGCGCCCTTGCCGGGCTTGTCGATCACCGGTTCGCCGGCAGCCGGATAAAGCTCGGGGATGATGTCGTGCCCGGGCTCGCCGCGTATGAGGATGCGTCCCATGGGGCCAAGGGCGCCGATGCGCATGGCAGGATCGCCGCGCTCCACCTTCATCGGAGGGGCATCGGTCAGGTCGGG
>DASSJW010000614.1:0-3375 GCA_035690995.1 Xanthobacteraceae bacterium | reverse complement strand
CGCCTTGCCAAACAGGGCGATGAGGTACGGCGGCCTCGTCCGCTCGGCCCCAAAGGCAACCTTAGACGTAAAGGGCGACAGGCTGAAGGCAGGTTGAGAGCGGATCCCGGGCCCTGATTCGAGCTTCAAAAGCAAGGACCGAATCATGCGAGTGGGCTGCCATCAAGCCGATGCTACCGAACAAGCCGCGCGGCGTGTCACGGGTGAACGACCGGCGTGTCCTGAACGGCATCTTCTGGGTCTTACGATCCGGAGCACCGTGGCGGACAGGGCTACCCGCGAGCGTCGATTTTGTCCTGCGTCTTGCTCTCGAAATCGCCGGCGTCATGGCGCTCGCGCAATTGCTCTTCAGGCGGCCCGCTGGCGCGGTTGACCATTCTTCCGCGCTTGACGGCCGGGCGCTCGCCGATTTCTTTCGTCCAGCGCGTCAGGTTTTTATATTCATGCGTCTGCAGAAACTTGCGCGGGTCGTTGTAGGAGGCGCCGTTCAACATGCCGTTGCCGTACCACGGCCAGATCGCCATATCGGCGATCGTATATTCATCGCCGGCGATGAACCGATGGTCCGCAAGCTGCCGGTCGAGCACGTCGAGCTGGCGTTTCACCTCCATTGTAAAACGGTCGATGGCGTATTTGATCTTCACCGGAGCGTAGGCATAGAAATGCCCGAAGCCGCCGCCCACATAGGGCGTTGAACCCATCTGCCAGAACAGCCAGTTCAGCGCCTCGGTGCGCTTGCCGCGATCCGTTGGCAGGAAGGCGCCGAATTTTTCCGCCAGGTAGAGCAGGATCGAGCCGGATTCGAACACGCGTCGCGGCGTCTGCTCGCTATAGTCCATGAGTGCCGGGATTTTGGAATTCGGGTTCACCCCGACAAATCCGCTACCAAACTGGTCGCCCTCCCCGATCCGGATCAGCCAAGCGTCATATTCCGCTCCGCTATGACCGGCGGCCAGCAATTCCTCCAGCATGATAGTCACCTTGACGCCATTAGGCGTCGCCAGTGAATAGAGCTGAAGCGGATGCTTTCCGCGCGCCAACTCCTTCTCATGCGTCGCGCCCGCGATTGGGCGATTTTGATTGACATAGCGCCACTTGGGACTGTCGTCCTTCTCCCAGACCCAGACTTCCGGCGGCGTGTATTCAGGTGTGTCAGTCATGTCGGACTCGCGTTGGTCGCTCGATAGGTTGGCCCAATGGATAGAATGGCGAGCGTGGGCTGTCCAATCATCGTTGCGGGCGTTGCCATGTTATGCGGCGGCTGCCTCACCCGAGTAAAGAATCTCCCGCCGCTTCATGCTCGCCCCTGCCTCGCAAGGTGATCGCATCGGTTCAAGTTTGCATCTAGGAAGCGGCCAGAGCAGGTGGCTAACACGCGCCGATGTCGCAGTTGGGTCAAAATGCGAAGAACTTAAAACGAGCATAACGAGTCAGCTCTTTCCCTCGAAAGCGGACGGTAGAGTGGACGTGCCGATCGGTCGCGTTCGTGCCAGAAGCGTACACGACGGAGCGCGCCGCAGATATTGACACGTCGTTGGCAAGCCTGGTTTGGGCGCCATTTAACGACAGTGACGCTGTCACTCCATCTTCAAATTGAGGCCCTTGACCAACGCCGACCACTTTCGCTCTTCTGAGTCAATCTCAGCGGCATATTCCGCCGGCGTGCTGGCCATCGGCTGGGCGCCTTCGCTCAGCATTCGCTCCTGCACGTCCTCCGACATCACCGCAGCACGCAGTTCGCGAGCCAGCCGATCGACGATGGCAGCCGACGTACCCGCGGGCGCCGCGAGTCCATAGCGAATGGCGGCGGAAAAGCCAGGTACTGCGGATTCAGCAATCGTCGGCACATCAGGCAAAAGCTTGGAGCGATCGGGCGTCGTCACCGCGAGCGCGAACAGCTTGCCGTCCTTGACGTTGCCGAGGATCGGCGAGAGCGACAGCACCATCATCGAGAGATGACCACCGATCAGGTCGCCGATCGCCTGACCGTTGCCCTTATAGGGGATACGAGTGAGTTCGATGCCGGCGCTGCGGGCAAACATCTCGGCAGTCATATGGCCGACGGTGCCCGGCACAAAGCCATAGTTGACCTTGCCGGGATTGGCCTTGGCGTAGGCAATCAGTTCGGAAGGCGTGCGCGCCGGCAGCGACGGGTGCACCGTCAGCACGCTTGGCTGCCAACCGATCAGCCCGATCGGGGCGAAGTCCTTGCGCGGATCGTAGCCGGCATTGGGATAGAGCGTCGGATTGATATAGAGTGTGCCGGTATAGGTAAGCAGAATGGTATAGCCATCGGGCGTGCCCTTGGCGACCGCCCGCGTCGCGATCGTGCCGCCGGCGCCGCCGCGGTTTTCCACCACAACCTGCTGGCCGAGCGTGCGGGACATCTTCTCAGCAACCACGCGCGCCAACGCATCGTTGCCGCCGCCGGCGGGGAAAGGCACCACCAGCGTGATCGGACGCGTGGGATAATTCTGCGCTGCGACGGGCGGCGGGCAGCTGAAAATCGCTGCGAGTACCGCAGCCGCGATGGCAAAGCGACGGCGCATCAATCGCCCGTCAGATTGAGCTTTATTAGCGTCGCCCATTTGCGCTCCTCCTGGTCGAAGTCCGCGGGTGCTCCCAGGGCATTGGCTGCAACACAAAGGTTCTATCGACTTGCGGGGCAAAAATTAACCGTGGGGAAGGACTATTCGACACCGGTCAGCGTGATACCTTTCACTACCGCGTCGAGGGATTGCTGCTGCGCAGCGCTGAGGTCCGACAAGGTGATGATGGTCTCGGTCACCACATAGGTTTTTGCAACTTTGACGATCATCAGCTTAAAGAGGACATTGAGGTTCTTGGTGTTCGTCGTTTTGCTGTAATAGGCCTCAGCTTTGATGCCGCCGATCGCCCCGGGCTCATGCTTGCTGAAAGGCTCGGCGTTGCTGGCTTTGAAAATGGCCTTTGCCAAATCGTCGTCTGGCGCTTTCGCTTCGTCCTTGTTTTGAATTACCGCAAGCGCCACTGACGAGCTATGGTCGGGTCCCTTCAGGAGCAGATTTGCACCAACTCTGGAAACGTCCCAGTTGTCGGGAACAGCCAGAACGAAAGCAACGTCGCCTATTTCCGGAAACCTCAACTCCTTGGCTGTTGCCACCGCAGCGCTGGCGATGCCAGTGATGAACGTCAGCGCCAAGCCGAGCGCAAAGATGCGGGTAAGTGACATAGTTTGTCTCCGGTGTGCTTGCGCTTCCGCCACCGTACCGACAGACAGCGTCGTGGCCGATCTGTTGCAAAACCGACTCTGCCAGCAGCAGGATTTGGGCCTCGTCCTCGACGAGTAAAACACCTGCCATAAAACCACAGCGCTGGAGGGGAAAGAACAACAAT
>DASSJW010000613.1:0-4735 GCA_035690995.1 Xanthobacteraceae bacterium | reverse complement strand
CGGCGGAGCCCGGCCCAAACCCGCTGATGATGCGGACCGGTCGCGCCGGATAGTCCTGCGCCGGCACCGGAGCGGCCACAAGCGTGGCCGCAAGCGCCATGCACAGAGCCAATGTCGATTGCTTCAAGATTTCCATGCTGGTCCCACCGAGATGTCGCGCCGCTCGCCCGTTCGCGTCCGGGGTCGGCGGTATTTTGATGCAACAGTCGTGCCGGATCGAGGAGGCAAGAGGCAGCGACTATTCATCCTCCGGACAAGTTCTGATTGCCCCTGGTCGGGATACGCAATCCTGTTATCACACAGCCAGACGGGCGTGAGTAGCTTGCACGCGTGAAGGAGATGTCCGATGGCCTATGTCGATGGATTCGTCATTCCGGTCCCGACCAAGAATCTCAAGGCGTACCGCCGCATTGCGCGGAAGTTCGGCAAGGTCTGGCGCGATCACGGCGCACTCGCATTTCGCGAATGCGTCGCCGACGATGTCAAAATGGGAAAATGGACGTCGTTTCCGCGCAGCGTCAAGCTCAAGCGCGGCGAGACCGTGGTCTGGTCCTACATCGTGTACAAGTCGCGGGCGCATCGCGACCGCGTCAACGCCAAGGTCATGAAGGACCCGCGGATGACGAGCATAATGAATCCGAAGGCCTTGCCGTTCGACGGCAAACGGATGATCTTCGGCGGGTTCAAGGTGTTGGTCGAGGGGTGACGCGCAGCGCCTCGCTCATAGGCGCGACAAGCATGCTTACCGGTCATTGGCGTTCGCGCGGATATAGGCCCAGATCGCGTCGAGCTGCCCGCTGTCGAGCACGCCTTTCCATGGCGGCATCTGGTTCTTGCCGTTGGTGACCGAATTCTCAAAGCGTGCACGCTCGTCCTTGCGCAGCTTGCGCAGGTCGAAGGTCTGGCCGGAGTTCACCAAATTCGCTCCGTGGCAGGTCTGGCAATAGTCGTTGTAGACCGCCTCGCCCGCTTCCACCTGCTTCTCATCCAGGCCCGACGCGGCCTGGACGGACAGCACGCCGGCAGCTCCTGCAATCAACGCAACGATAATCGCTCGCACCCCTGTCCCCCTCGTGTGTCGTGATCGGCTGTATACGGATCGCTTGCGCGTCCCGAAGTCACGGGACGGCTCGGCCCTCAATGCGGCGGCGGGAAGCCGCGCTTGGTGAGATATTCGGCGACGTAGAACCGGCAGACGTCGACCTTCTCGCGCATCTCGGCGGATACGAGCGATTCGATGACCGCGATCGAATCGGACCCGTCCTTCACCTGCGCGCGGAATTCGGCGCCGAGGCGCGCATCCTTGTCCAGGACGATGTCGATCTGTTCCTTGACGATGGGAAACTCGCAAGCATGTGCCGCGCTTGCAGCCAAGAACAGAATGGTCAGCAGGGATGCGGGCCAGCCCGCGATGGCGGCACCGCGCAGATGCAGACCGTTCATGGCGAGACGTGGCAGCGTGACGTGTCGTTTCATGCGTCGAGGTCTTGGTCTCGCGAACCGCCGATGCTGATGCGCCGGCGACTCGATGCGCGGTCTGCGATCGCCGCGGGAATGAGCGGACACGCGGGAGCCTCCGCCGGCAAGAGCATGATCCCGAAAAGTGGACACCGGTTTTCGGAAAAGATCATGCTCCAACAAAAGGCTAGAGCGGGATGACGATTCGAAGAAAAGTCATCCCGCTCTGGACAAGGCTCCCGCGATTTGCCTCGGCTACTTGTCGAACAGGCCGAACGTCCACATGGTCGCACCGGCCGGGACGTTGACCAGATTTGGATCGCCCGAGCGCAGCGCATAGACGCCGCCGATGCCGCTCATCACCGTCACATATTGCTTGCCGTCCTTCTCCCAGGTGATGGGCTGGCCGACGATGCCCGAGGGAGTCTGGAAGCTCCACAATATCTTGCCGGTCTCCGCATCGAGCGCCTGGAACTCGCCGGTCATGACGCCGGTGAACACGAGATCGCTCGCCGTCACCATGGTGGAGGAATAGTTCGGGCTCTTGTACGGCGTCGCCCACTTCGACTTGCCGGTCAGCGGGTCGACGGCCTTCAGGTAGCCGCGCACGTTGGGATCGTCGAGGACCTCGGTGCGTTTGACCGTGCCGCTGCCCGACGGGCGTCCGGGCACCAGCTTCGGCGGATCGCCGGCCTCATAGGTCATGCCGAGATGGAGCGTGTTGATGTAGAGCATCCCGGTCTTCGGGCTGAACGACATATGCTGCCAGTTGGTCACGCCCGAGACCGACGGCCAGACAGTGACCTTCTTGCCCTCGAGCGCCTCCTTGAAAACCGACGTCACCTTCGGGCGCCCGGTCTCCTTGTCGATGCCGTCGGCCCAGTTGACCTTGCCGAACGGGTTGGCGGCGATCAGCTTGCCGTCCTTGGCATCGAGCACATAGAGAAAGCCGCTGCGGTTGGCCTGCATCACCACCTTGGTCGGAGTGCCCCCGACATTGAGCGTGGCGAGCACCGGCGTCTGCACCGCGTCGTAGTCGAACGGATCCTCCGGCGTCGTCTGGTAATACCAGACGCGTTCCCCGGTCTTCGGGCGGACGGCGAAGATCGAGTTGGTGTAGAGATTGTCGCCGCTGCGCGCCCGCGGGTTCCACGGCGCCGGGTTGCCGATGCCCCAATAGACCAGATCCAATTCCGGATCGTAGCTGCCGGTCACCCAGCTGCTGCCGCCACCCGTGAGCGCGGAGTCGCCGCCCCAGGTTTCGGAACCCTTCTCGCCGGCCGCCGGCACGGTGTACTGGCGCCAGAGATGCTTGCCGGTGGTCGCGTCGTACCCTTCGAGGAAGCCGCGAATGCTGAATTCGGCCCCGGCGACGCCGACGATGATCACGCCGTTGGCGATGAGCGGCGCACCCGTCATGGCATAGCCGTTCTGGATCGTCGCCGGCTCGGGCGATTTCACCTGCCAGACCACCTTGCCGGTCTTGGCATCCATCGCGATGATCTGGTTGTCCAGCAGCAGCCGGATGATCATCCCATTGTAGATCGCGACCCCGCGATTCACGATGCCGCAGCACACGACGCGCAGCGTCTCGGGCGGATAGTCGTGCGCGGTGCGCCAGAGCTGCTTGCCGGTCAGCGCGTCGACGGCGGCCGTCATGTTGTGGGCCGTCGTGTAGATGACGCCGTCCTTGACCACCGGGAACGCCTCCGCGCCGCGGCTGTCGTTGATCGAGTAAGCCCATTTCGGCACCAGCCGGCCGACATTGCTCTTGTCGATGTGCGTCAGCGGGCTGTAGCGCTGGCCGCTGTAGCCCATGCCGTAGACGAGCACGTCGCCCGGGGTCTGCTGGTCGTTCTTGAGATCGTCGGCGCTCTGCGCCAGCAGGTTTGCCGGGCATGCGCCGCAGAGCAGCAGGGCGGCAAGAAATGAGACTGCCTTCATCGCGTTCCTCCTATTTTCGGATTTGTTGGACGGCGGGGCGTCGAGAGCAGATGCCCTCGGCGCTGACGTTTGTATCCTTTCTGCTCAAACCGGTGGCCGGACGGGGGCGAAAGGCGGCTGTTGCGGCCGCTGCGGCCTTGGGTGGATCGAGGGGAATGCCAGGATTGAGCTGCGTGCACCTGGGCCATGCCCAGGCACACCGGTTTCGATGACGGTATCGGACCGCATCATATCGATCGCGTGGCGGCCGAAAACCGCACAGAGGTTGGCAACTGTCACACTCACTTCATAATGATTGTAATCGGACGATCAGCGGGGCAGTCCCCACCGATCGGGAGTGGCACACGCTTGCCCTGACCGGAAGCGAACGGTGGCCGCGCACCGCGGGTCGCCTCCGACCGAACCCGCCTCGGACATTCCCGCAGGCGTCAACTCAGGCCGGCGGCGGCGGGGCGTATTCCGCCCGCACCGGGGTAAAGATGTCGAGGTTGAGGACCGGCTCGTCGCCGACCACCTCGCCCCAGTGCATGACGTCCGGCGGAATTTGCACGAGGCCGCCGGGACCAAGCACGACGCTGTTGTCGCCGATGTGGAAGCGGATCCGCCCGGCGAGGATGTAGACGATCTGCTCGTAGCTGTGGGCATGCGGGTTAGGTGCGTGCTTGGGCATGAGTCTATGCAGGGCAACGGTCGCGCCGTTGCCGGAGAATGCCTTGCGCGTGATCCCTTCGCGCACCGGTTGCCATGGCATGTTCTCCCAGTCGATCTTGTGCAGGTGCATGAATTCCTCCGTTACCCGGTTTCGCCGAGCATGATCGCGAACGGTACGCCGACGTTGAAGGCGGTGCGATGATCGGCGCCAAGCGTTCGACGGCGATGCGTAGCGCGGGCGCCGAAAGGAGCATCACGACCATCGGCGCTCGCGATCCCGTGGCGGACCCACGACGACAATGCCCGCGGTGGCACCAGCATCCCCTACTCCGGCTGGATGCCAGCCTCCTTGATCAAGGCCGTCCAATTGGCCAGTTGAGTCCGGACATAGGCTTCAAACTCCGTCCTGCCGCCCCAGAAAGTCTCGATGCCCGATGCCTTGAAGCGGTCCTGAATCTCAGGATTCATCAGAGCTTTGTGAACCGCAGACCCCAGCGTGGTCACGACATCATCAGGCAGGTTCGCGGGCCCGGACAGTCCGCCCCACGCCAGAATCTCGAAGCCCGGCATCACCGTTTCGTCGAGCGTCGGCACGTCCGGCAGCGTGGCGCTGCGCTGTTTCGTGAAGACGGCGAGTGGACGCACCATCCCGCTTCGAACGTGAGGCATTCCGGTGTTGAGA
>DASSJW010000612.1:0-9579 GCA_035690995.1 Xanthobacteraceae bacterium | reverse complement strand
CATCAACGGGCCGCAGCGCACGCTGCTGTTCCGGGTGCGCTACGGCGGGGACATGTCGAGCCGTCATTTCGAGTGGCGCGGCAACCCGCAATGGACGCAAAAACCGCGGGATGCCGAATATTTTCGCCGGCATCCGCCGGCATGAGTGCTTTGCGCGATCACCGCAATGGCCCGACGACCCGGCGGCGCTGACGGCGCTCGGCAACGGCGCTGGACTGATCCGCGGATGGTGGGGCACGGACCCAGCACCTTCACGCCTTCGTTGACTGCGCTTTACGGTCGCCGCGACCGTGCCTTGCGATCGCCTCGGGAGAATCAAGGCGACGCGGGCGGTCGATGCCGGGAGAACTGACGCATGATCAGAAACTTCCACGTTCTCTATGTCGGCCAGATCGAGCTCGAAAATGTCGGTCTCACCGGTACGCCGGCCAATGAGCGGCGGTATTCCGACGAGCGCCTGCGGGAGGCGTTCGCGACCGCACGCGACATTGCGCAGCACATGGACCGCCTCGGCTACGACGTGTTGTGGACGGCGGAGCATCACTTTCAGCGCGAGGGCTACGAGTGCCTGCCCAATCTGATCCAGCTTGGACTCTGGCTGGCAACCCAGACCGAGCGTCTCAAGTTCGGCTGCGCCTTCAATGTGCTGCCGATGTGGCATCCGATCCGGCTGGCCGAGGACTACGCCATGGCCGACATCGTCACCGGCGGGCGTGTCATCATGGGCGTCGGCCGCGGCTATCACACCCGCGAGGTGGAGACGTTCGGGGCGCCGCTGCTCGACGCTGACGCCAATCGCGAGCTGTTCGAAGAGCAGCTCCAGCTCCTGCTCACGTGCTTCAACGAGGACGCCTTCCACCACAAGGGCAAGTACTACGAATGCCCGCCGCCGATCGATTACCGCGGCTATCGCCTCACGGACATCACCATGGTGCCGAGACCGTTGCACCTGCCGGTCGACATCTGGATGCCGGTGGCCAGCGGCAAGACCATCGACCTGATGGCGCGTTACGGCCTCAAGGCGATGGTGACGCTCAACGGCGAAAAGATCCTGGACGACGTCGTGCGCGCCTATCACGCCGCCTGCGAACGGCATGGCCGCGCCAAGCAGCTCGGCGAGGACATGATCTGGGGTGCCGGCATCTACCTCGCGCAAAGCCAGGAGGACGCCATCCGCAAGCTCGAGCCCGCGCACGACGAGCGCTACAAATGGTTCGCGCCGTTCGGCTTCGTGCGCTATGCCGACGAGCAGGGGCGCACCTGGGGCACGCCAGGCGCGCCGGCGCGGATCCCTTCGCTGCGCGACGGCGTCGAGCAGAAGGCTTGGTTCTGCGGCCCGCCGGCGCAGGTGATCGATGGCATCAAGTCGATCGCGGACAAATATCCCGGGCTCGAAAACTTCATGATCCACTGGGCGGAAGGCCTTCCGCCCAAGGAATTCAAGGAACAGCTCACCTGGTTTGCCAAGGACGTGATGCCCGCGTTCAAGCGCGCGTGAGGGTGGAATCGAGGACCTCGAAGAATGAAGGACAATGTGAAGCGCGTGTTCTACGTGCGCCAGGTCGCCCACCCCTGTTATCTCGAGATCATCGCGCAGCGGCCCGAGATCCGGCTCGACAAGCTCGAGAACGAGACGCCGGACAGCGACGCCCAGCCGATCATCGCCGCCGCGCATGCGTATCAGATCGGGTCCGCCCGCGATGAGCTGCGCCCGGACTTTCACGCCCGGCGCGAGCTGCTCGCACGCATGCCGAACCTGCTCGTGGTCTCCACCAGCGGCGCAGGCTACGACACCGTCGACGTCAAGGACTGCACCGACGCCGGCGTGCTGGTCGTCAACCAGACCGGCGGCAACGCCGAGGCGGTGGCGGCGCATGTGGTGGCGATGATGCTCACGCTCTCGAAGCAGATCATCCAGACCGACCACGCCTTGCGGCGCGGCACCATGCGCGACCGCGCCGCCTTCATCGGCAACGACGTGCAGGGCCGCACCATCGGCGTCGTCGGGTTCGGCAATGTCGGCCGTCGCGTGGCCGAGCTGTGCCGCGGCCTGTTCGGCATGCAGGTGATCGCCTTCGATCCTTACCTCGATGCCGATACCATCGCCGCGCGCGGTGCCGCAAAGGTCACGCTCGACGAGCTCCTGCAGCATGCCGACTTCGTGTCAGTCAACTGCCCGCTCGACGACGGAACGCGCGGCATGATCGGCGCGCGCGAGTTCGCGCTGATGCAGCCGCATGCTTATTTCATTACCACGGCACGCGGCTTCATCCATGACGAGCGGGCGCTCGCCGAGGCGCTGCGCAGCAAGCAGATCGCTGGCGCCGGCATCGACGTGTGGGACAAGGAGCCGCCGCCGCCCGATCATCCGCTGCTGCAATTCGACAATGTGATCGCGAGCCCGCACACCGCGGGCGTCACCCGCGAGGCGCGGGCCAATATGGGCCGGATCGCCGCCGAGCAGTTGATCATGACGCTCGACGGCAAACGCCCGCCACGCATCGTCAATCCGCAGGTGTGGCCGGCCTATGCCAAACGGTTTGAGCAGACGTTCGGGTTTGCGCCCGAGCGAGCAGACTGACGAGCGGCCAGCGCCGCGGCTAACGCGAGCCGAATTTGGTAAAGCGCCCGTCGCGATAGCGGAACAAAGTGTCGGTCAGCTCGTATGGTCCTTGGGCTACAAATTTAGCCGTCAGCTCGCGCACCCGTTTGAGGCCGGCCCGATTGCGGGAGCCGGTCACCAGCAGCACATCGCGCGTCGGTATGGCGACGACGATGTCGCCGTTCACCTTGACCTGCCCGCTCGACCAGATGTCGTCGATCAGCAGCAGGCTGGCTTCATAGTTGCCGCCGGCGCTCATGAGCATGACCTCATCGTCGCCGCGCAGCTCGATCTTGGGCAGGACGCGCTTGAGATTTTCTACGGCAAGCGCTCTCAACTCCGCACGACTCAGGCCGAAATCCTCTTGGGTCGTGAGATATCGCATCCGGTTGGGATCATCCAACGCATAGACGATCACCAGCTCCTTGTTAAACGGCTCTGCGAGATGCTGCTGCGCTACGCCCCTCCCCTTGAGGGTATTGTGAAGCTCGTCGAGCCATTGCCGGTCCTTGATGACCGGAACGACGCGGGTGCGGTCGAGACCGGTCTCCTTGCTCGCCGACTGCGAGAACATCGCGGAGAAAGTCTCGACGATATCGCCGAACCGCTGGGGATCGAGCTTGTATTCGTTATACGCATTGTTGAGCTGGACGGTGCGATTGATCCCGTTCGCTTCCTTCATCGTCAGTTTCAAATCGCCCGCGACCGACACGCTCGACGACGGCAGCGCGCGCGTCAGGGCGCGTGCAAACTCGTCCGTGAAGGCTTGCGGTGTGAGCATCTCGGCGCCAATCGCCAGGCAAAGTGTCAGCACATAAATCAGCACTGCAAGCAGCGGTCGCATGCCACGCCCCCCAACTGCGTTCAATGATCCGGCGATCCGCGGCGCGATGAAATGCAGCGTCCACGGCCACGACTGATAAGAACATAACGAGAACAGAAAAGCAAGCCGATCGCGCGTGCCTTCCCCGCGGCGCGCGATCGGCAATGCCGAAACCAGTCGGCCGACGGCGTCCCGCCGGCCGAGCGCGAGACGGCTACAGCCCGAATACGTACAGGATCGACGCCGTCGAGGTGTGCTTGAGCTCGGGAGCGTTCTGCAAGACGAAGAACGGCTGTTTCGAACCCACGAGTACGGCCACGTATTGCTTTCCGTTGACCGAATAGCTGATGGGCGGAGCATTGATCCCCGAGCCGACACTGTAGCTCCAGACCTCCTTCAAGGTTTTGGCGTCGTGGGCCGTCAGCGTGCCGTCGGTATGCCCGATGAAGACCAAGTTGCCGGCGGTCGCAAGCGCGCCGCTGCTGTTGGGATATTCGAGCCGGAGGTTGGCCTTGGTCTCTCCCGTGGTGGGATCGAGCGCCTTGAGGCTTCCATAAAGACGTTCGCTCTGCTTGAAACCGCCGCCCGCAAAGCGCTCGCGCGGCTTGATCGGGCCGCCCTGGTCGACGAAATCCTTCTGCTCGGCGGTTTCGAGGTAGTTGCAGCCTTCGAACGACGGGATGTAAAGCAGTTTGAGCTCGGGATTGTAGGCGCTGGGCTCCCAGTTCTTGCCGCCGAAGTGAGATGGGCAGAGGCGGTCGCCGTTCGGCCTGGCGCGCGTGCCATGGCTGTTCGCCGTGTATTGCTGCACGTCGCTGTTGGGGTCGTAGTTGAGCGGCCGACCGGTCTTGGGATCGAGGCCGGTGGTCCAGTTCAACTGGTCGACATACTGCTTGCCGAGGATGAACGACCCGTTGGTGCGATCGAGCGCGTAGTAGAATCCGTTGCGGGCGGCGTGGACGACCAGCTTGCGGTCGACGCCGTTGACCTTGGCATTGATGATCGGGTGCTCGGAGATCTCGTCGAAGTCGTAGGGATCCTGGGGTGTGTACTGGAAGCCCCATTTAATCTTGCCGTCGGCGGGGCTGAGCGCGAGCACGCTTGCCGCCCATTTATTGTCGCCGGGCCGGTATTCGGAATCCCAGTCCGGCCCGGCATTGCCGATGCCCTGGTAGAAGGTGTCGGATTCGGGATCGTAGGTCGCCGTTTCCCAGACCGATCCGCCGCCGTGCTTGTAGCGCTCCTTGCCGTCCTTCCAGGTCTCACCGCCAGGTTCGCCGGGACCCGGGATGGTGTGGGTGCGCCAAAGCTGCTTGCCGGTATTGAGGTCAACGCCCTCGATGAATCCGCGGATGCCGAATTCACCACCGGCGGCGCCGACGATCCCGACATCGCGCACGACCAGCGGCGCGAGGGTGAGCGTTTCGCCGATTCCGGGGTCCGCGACTTTGCGTTCCCAGACCATCTCGCCGGTCGCCTTGTTGAGCGAGAACATGCGGCCGTCGAGCGCGATCGAGATCACCTTGTCCTTCCACAGCGCCACGCCGCGGTTGTTGACGCCGCAGCAGGCGACGTCGCCGGCCCAGGCGCGATCCACGCCGGGGTCGAATTTCCACTTGATCGCGCCCTTCTTGCCGCTGGAGACGTCGATGCCGTAGACCGAGCCCCACCCGTCGGTGACATACATCATGCCATCCTCGACGATCGGCGTGCCTTCGAGGTTGCCGAACTTGTAGCGGCCGCCGCTTTCGTATCCTCCGAGGGCGACGCTGAAGACCGGCTTGAGATTCTTCACCGTGTCGGTGTTGATTTCCTTGAGCTGGGAAAACCGGTACCCCTCATAATTCCCGTGGTGAAGCAGCCAGTTCTGCGGCTCCTTGCCGACATTGAGCGAGCGCTCGAACGTCATGTCGCCCGCGCCTGCAGGCGTGAGCGCAGTCGCCACCAGCCATGAGCTCGTGACAGCACCAGCGATTGCCAGGGCCTTCATCGTAGTCCTCCCTTGACCTGCCGGCGCAGTCGTGTCCGGCAAATTGCTCTTGAATTGTTTTTGAGCTCGCATTGGTGAGAATGCCAATGCAGACCGCTGAACGCGACGTCAGCGTAATCCTTCGCGGAACCGGCGGTCAACATGCCGCCAGCCGGAGATGCATGATGACACGACTCCTCGAACCGCAGCTGGTCGGCGACGACGAGGTCGCACGGCTTCTGGATACCGCAGCGGCGAGCACGCGAAAGCGCGCGCACCTGCTGCTGCACGCGGACCACCAGGATCAGGTTCAGCGGCTGCTGATCGGGCTCGAGCCGCCGAGCTACGTCCGCCCGCACGTGCACAGCGAGCAATGGGAGATGATCGTATTGCTGCGCGGGAGATTCGATTTCCTGATCTTCGATCCGCAGGCTGAGCTGGTGCAGCGTCTGGCGATGAGCGTGGCTGCCCCGGTCGCGCAAATCCCGCCGGGCACCTGGCACGGCGGCGTGGCGCTCGCGCCGCAAACCATGGTCCTGGAGGTCAAGCCCGGCCCCTATCGGCCGAATGAATTCGCTGCATGGGCGCCCGAGGAGGGTGAACCTGCAAGCAGCGCATTCGTGCATTGGGCCGCGGGTGCGAGCGTGGGAAGCAAATGGCGCCCCAAGACCCCTGAGTGACGCGATGAGGGCGCGGGCGCCTTCCCGCCTCGTTCTGCGCACAACCCGCGGCGGCGCGCCGGGCATGCGTCGATCGGCGGATCACGGCAATTTCGCGCAAGAATGGCCAAGCGAGCGATGGCACGCGGGGGAACGCCGGGGCACAAACGGCGTTGAGTTCCGTATCGACCGGAGCACCCCGATGGATGCCGCAACGAGCCTCGACGATACGGTGCGAAAAGCACAAGACATATTGTGGGACGCACTCCCGCCCGGCGCGGTGCGAGGATCGGCGGTCCTCAAGCTCAGGGACCTTCTGTGGTCACCCGAGGTCGGTGCCGCGCTCGCGATCTCCCCCGACAATTACCTGGCGTTTGCGCTGCGCGAAAGCCGGCTTGCGCTCGTAGATACCTCGGCATGGCCGGACAAGACGCTGTCGGCGTTGTGGACCATTTTGGACGATCCGGCGCTGAATGCAGCACTGGGGATTCCGCAAGACACAACCCTGAACGCGCCGCGGCGGAATTATCCCTGGCGCTGAGCGAGCCAAAGGCGCGCAACCGCGCCTCTGCCACCCCCCGCGTTGCGTGCGATTTGACCGATCGAACGGTGCGCTAGTTTCGCTTGCGGTCGCAGATCACTTGCAAACCGTTGTTGTCCAGCCACCGGCCGCCGAGACGCACTTGACGGCATCCCGGTGGAAGCGGCCTGCAGCCGATGGGACCGCACTCGACCTGGACGCCGACTTGGGCGCCGTCGCCGCGCGCTTTGGCGCGGACCTCTCCGCCCGGACTTTGCGAAAACGCGCCGACCTGCGCCATTGCGGGCTGTGCGATGAGAGCGGAGAGCAACAGCAGCGACATACGGTAGCGAGCCATATGACGCGTCAGCGGCGGTCCGAGGTGGTGGCGTCCGTTTTCGGCGTGTCCGGCACAATCGAGGGAGCGGCGATATCCCGCTCGCGCTGACGCAGCCATTCGCGGGTTTCTTTGCGGCGTTTTTCGGCCTCCCAGTGCCCGGTGTATCCGGGCTCATAGGGCAGGATGAATTTAGAGGTCTTCAGCATCGGTATCTCCTTTGTCAGTACAACGGCGCCTTCCCACCGGCCGTTCCACCTGCCGCGGGGCAAAAGCGCGCACCGGCACCTGCGCGACCGGCCGTCGCGCCACGAATTGTCCTGTGGATACTGAGATCGGGCGGCCGGGCGCCTTCTGCCAGCCGCCACTTGTCACGGATGCGTGAGAGCGCGGGGATTGCCCGGGCCGGCAACACAAGCGAAGCAAGAGCCACCCTTCCCGACGCCAGCAAAAGAAGCGCGGGCAATGATTTGCCGCACGAAGGTCCGTTAAGATTCCGTTTAGTTATGAAGCCGATCATCCCGGGGCGTGATCCAGGGGTGGCTGGTCACGCTGGGGGGTGGATCATGCACGACGAGCAGCCGAGACCTCGTGGCTCAATCGGGTCGCTCTGCGCCGAACCTGAGCACAGGATCGGCGCGGACCCGATGCAGCTCGAGTTGTGGTCGGCGCTGCAACCCGGACACAATACGCTGGAAGCCGCGACCGATCCGCACCCGCGCGCCTTCATCAGCAAGAGCCAGCCGACGCCAGCGCCGGCGCAAGGAGCGCAGCCCAGGCCGCTGCTCGTCGATCCGCTGGGCGCGCCCCAGGCGGCGTCTTCGATCGATCACACGATCACGCCTCCCGTGCGGGACGGGCTGGCAGCCGCGATGCCGTCCGCGGCGGCCCCCTGGTTGCACCCGGCGCTGGTGACCGGCGCCCTGGTGGTGGCGCTCGGGGTAGGATGGCTTGGTGGAGCGAGCCCTTCCTTCTTCTTCGCCCCCGCGGCCGCTCCGCTCCCCCAGGCCAATTCTTCGGGATGTGCACACGAGCCCGGCAAGGACCCCGCCTGCGCCAGCGCCAAAGCCGATCGCGCGACGGCGCCGAGCGCGCCGATCCCGGTGAAGCTCGCAACTCCTGGAGCTGCCCCGCAGCGCCCGCGCGAACCGGCGCGCCCCGCGCAGCAAGCCAGCGCAGCCGTCAACAAAGACGTATCGACGACCAACGCCATCTCGGCGGGATCGACGCAGGAGCGCTCGAAGATCCTGCCCAGACCGGCGCCGGAGACGCGACCGACCACGATCGAGGGCTGGACCATCCGCGAGGTTGTTGGCGGAACGGTCGTGCTGGACGGGCCGACCGGCGCGTTCAGGGCGGCCCAGGGAGATAGCGTGCCCGGAATCGGGCGGATCGAGTCGGTTGTCCGCTGGGGCAACCGCTGGATCGTCGCCACTACCCGGGGCCTGATCTCGACCCAGAACTGAATTTCATGGGGCGGTGAGCGTTGCACGCCCGCTCCCAACGGACGCTGCACTGGATTGCTTGCCGGAGATCCTTCGGCGCGACGTCCCCTCTCGTTTGCTGGTATAATTGCGGCCGATCACCACGGGCAAAACGATGCCGGGCAAGCGAGTCCAATTCGATGATGCGACCTGGCAGGCGCTCGACCTGCTCGCCCGCGACCGCATGATGGATTTTCAGGAGCTGGCGGACGAAGCCTTCCGCGACCTTCTGCACAAGCACAATCGCCCGACCGACCTCAAGGCGGCGCTGCGGCAGAGCGCCGGCGTGAGCGCGCAGGTGCACAAGTTTCCGGCCAAGAAAAAACCCAAACCACGGCGGGCTAAGGACTGACCGGCGCGTAAAATTGCGGGCAGCGACGCGGCGCATTGCGCCCGGCCGTCTTGACGATGTCGCAAGCCGCGGATCGACCCGTCATCCCCCGGTGCTGCGCACGGGATGGCCGGCCTTGCGCCATTCGCCCACGGTTTCCGCAATGATACGGACCGATTCCATGGCGGTCTGGCTCAGCTCGGCATAGCCCACGGTCTCGCGCTCGATCCGCTCGCTCTCGGCCTGCAGATAGGTTCTGGCCTGCTGCAGCTCGCCGATGATCTTTTCCAGCTCGACGAGCGAAGGCGCACCGATGATCTGGAGCATCGACGAAAACTTGTCCCCGCCCGGCAGCGGCCCCTCTTCCTCGGACGCGCTGGACGCCGACGAGTCCGCGGGAACCAGATCGCAATTCCCTTCTGCGACCTCCGTCATCGCCGTGTCGGCTTGCGTGGACTGTTCAGGCTCCATGGCATTCATGGTTGCATCCAGATGAGCGCGGGACGAATGCGGTGATCCGCAATCATCGGCGAGCAACATTAATGCGGGGTAAACTCGCCCGGGCGGCGGGTTAATCTCACCTACCGCGCCAGCCTGCACCGACGCACAGACTGCAAGGCCGGACCGGCGTGCTCGACCCATACCGGGAGTTCATCTCTGCGAGCCAACGGCGGCGGTGGGGGCATCACCAAGAGCCTCGTCGGGAGACTCCATGCTCCTTGCGCCCGGCCAGACTGCGTTCGCCGTCTCCCGGTCGGTCTTTGGGAAGTTATTCGCCGTCTCTCGTTCGACCTTGGGAATGTTATCCGGGTCTTGTTGCACCCGCAGCGGCTTCTTGAGCCGTATGATGTTCT
>DASSJW010000611.1:0-8665 GCA_035690995.1 Xanthobacteraceae bacterium | reverse complement strand
GATTGAGCCATACCTCCTCGAAGGCCTCCTCGGATCCCTTCTTCACGCGAAAGCGATTCATGGCGATGAACATCATGCTGCTCCTGATTGACGGTTGAAGCGCCGCCGTCATTCCGGCCGCCCTCGTGGGAGAGCCCTGATCGAGCGACCGGTACAGTCCGGCCGAGCTTGGCACAAAGCGACGACGATGCAAGTTGGCGGGTTGTCATCCTCCGAACAGCGTCAGGTCGCTGAACCGCACGGTCAACGCGCCTTTGATGGTGATTCCTGGGCTGTAGAACGGAAGCGGCGTCGAATTCACGCCGTGGCCGGGGCTCGGCACTCGCATGCGGAGAAGCCGCGCACGGCCCGGGCGTGCTGCTGCTCGACGAGCCGACCGCAAATCTCGACCTCGGCCATCAACTCGACGTGATCGCCGCGGCCAAATCCCGGGCCAACCGCGGCGCGGCCGTGGTTGCCATCCTGCACGATCTCAACCTCGCTGCGCTGCTCGCCACGCGCCTCGTGGTGCTCAATCGTGGACGCATCGACAGCGACGGTCCCGCCGATCAGGTCATCACCGATCCCATGCTCGGGCACGTTTTCGGTGTGGCGGACGCGGTCGCGCGCATTCCGGCGGAGAGGACGCCGTTCGTTCTTGCTCACGGCGCGCGCAAGCTTCTGCCGGCGACGCCCTGAAATCGACGCGCGGTTGCACGCCGGACGCCTGCAGACGTTTGCACGAGTCGCGTGCGGATGATGGATCGAATGCGGTTACAGGATTTTTATTTGTCGTGGAACCCTGATGGACACTATCAACTCGAAATCGTTGTGAGTTTCGCTCCGCTGCCCCATGCGCCAGCTCGATAGGCAAGGCCCCATCCGTGTTCTTCTAAAGCTGCTCGGGCGATTCGCGGTGGTGGCCGACACCGACCCGCCGTTCGAACTGCGTATCTCGTCACGTAAAGGCCAGGCGTTGCTCGCCTATCTGGCGATGCATCCGGATCATGGCGCGAGCCGGGAGCACCTGGCCGCGCTGTTCTGGGGCGAGCGCCGCGACGAGCAAGCGCGGCACAATCTGAGACAATGTCTCGTTACCTTGCGCCGGGATCTGCTCAAGGCTGCGCCCGACATCCTGTTCGTCGACGCGAACAAGGTCGGCCTGCAGACCGAACATTTGCGCATCGATGCCGACGAATTCGCGTCGCTTGCGGAGTCGTCCGACGCGTCCGACATCGAGCGCGCCGTGGCTCTGTATCGCGGTGAATTCCTCTCCGAGTTCACGCTGGGAGAGCCGTTCGATAGTTGGGTGCAGAGGACACGGAGTCAGCTTGATGATCTTGCCGCCCGCGCCTTCGAGAAATGCGCCGAGCATGCGGATGCGCGCGGCGATGCAAAGCAAGCCGTGGCCGCCGCCGAGCGATTGATCGCGTTCGACGCGTTTCGCGAGGATCGGCAGCGGATTGCGCTGCGGATCTTCTCCCGCTACCGCGGGCGCGAATTCGCGCTCGCCCATGCCGATGCATGCCTGGCGCTGCTCAAGAGCGAGCTCGGCGTCGATGCGGAGCCCGCAACACAGGCCCTTATCGACGACATTCGGCGCGGCGCGATCTCGACCCCTCCGGCTCCAATGCCGGATGGCGTGGAGCACGCAGGCGACTCCGGCCCCGCCGTCGGCGAGCCATCAGCCGATCAATCGATGGAGGAAGGCGCGCCCATCGCCGCCGAAAGGCGCCGATCCGGCCCGCTGACCGCGATCCTGGCAGCCGCGCACGCGCGCACAACCGCGCACTGGGCAGCGGCTGTCGGTGCCGCCGGCGTCTGCCTGTTGGCATTGCTGTTCGCCCTCCCCTGGATATGGTCCGGGCTCGAAGAATCGACCCCGATATCGATGTCGGACCGAACGGTTTCGCGTCGCACCGCGATGGTGGAAAACAGGGGGATCGTTCCCATTCTGCTGCTGCCGTTTGCCAGCGGCGATGGCGCCGATGCTGCAACCCGAAATATTGCGCTCTCGTTGAGCGAAAATCTCAATGATGCGCTTTCGCGGTTCGGGGGCCTCGGGATCGTGTCGCATCAGACCGCGCTCGCCTATGAGCACCGACGCATGGATGTCTCCGCCATCGGCAACGAACTTGGAGTGCGATACGTCGTCGAAGGCCGCATCAAACGCGAGGGACCGCGGACCAGCATCAACGTTCAACTGGTCGACACTGCCAACCGCCTGGAAGTCTGGTCGGACCGTTTCGAGCGCGACGATGTGGACCGTTCGCCGGCACAGGACGAAATTGCGGCCCGCATCGCGCGCGGCGTGCAAATCGCGGTGATGCTGGCGGAAGCCGGGCGCCCGGCGGAAGAGCGCGCACGAGAGCCAACCGTCGGCGGTCTGCTCGTACGAGGCTTGGCCATCCATTTCGGTGGCCCCAGCCGCAAGAACGTCGCCGAGGAACTGGCCCTGTTCGAGGAGGCGCTTCGCCGGGAGCCGGAGCTTCCTCAAGCCATGCTGGGCGTGAGTATGGCGTTGATCCAGGCGGTGCTGAATTCACTCGCGGACGATCCACGCGGCAGCCTCGAGCGAGCGGAAGAACAGCTCGATCGGGTGCTTGCGAAAGATCCGGCCTCGTATCGCGCATACTATTGGAAAGCGTTGGTCGCAAAAGCGCGCGGCCGCTACGACGAGGCGCGTGACCTGATCTCGAAAAGCATCGAATTCAATCCAAGTCTTGCTTTATCGTTTGCGCAGCTCGGCGACATCCTGACCAAGCTTGGAAGACCGACGGAAGGCCTGGATCATATCCTCTACGCGATCCGCGTGAGTCCCAAGGATACGTCCATCGGCTTCTTTTACATATTTGCCGGCACCGCCGAGCTTGAACTTCATCACGAGAGCGCGGCGGCCGACTGGTTCCGCCGGGCCATCGCCGTCCAGCCGGGCAATCCCACGCCCTACAAATATCTGGCTGCGGCCTATGCCCTGATGGGAAACAGGACCGAAGCGGCTGACTGTTGGACCCAGTTCCGCCGATTGTCGGTGCCCCCGGCCCTGAAGCAATTGGCGGACAAATTGCAGCCGGAAAGCGGCGGCGGCAGGTCGCCGGAGTCCCGGTTGCGCGACGGCCTCAGAATCGCGCTGACTTTATAGATGTGGTCGGACTCGCCGCGAACTCCGACAGGGCTGGGCCACAATCTGTCGCCCCGACGTTGAATTGACGCCAACATGACCCGCCTTACGCGCCGATCGAAATGAGGTCGGTCGGTTTGCTGTGCCTCCGCGCGAGCAGTAGGTCCGCGAGGATGCCCGAATATCCGCGCAATGACGTTGCGCTGACGGCCCTATGACGCCCGTCGTGCTTGGTTCACCGCCCTTGAGTGGCGGGGACGGGCACTCCGATGAATATCGCGACGCGCAACATTGACCGGCTGTTCGCGCAGGCTGTGCAGCATCACCAGGCAGGTCAACTCAGAGATGCTGACAATCTCTATCGTCACATTCTCGCGGTCGAGCCAAAGCACGTCAGCAGCCTCTACAATGCCGGCCTGATCGGCGTTCAAATCGGCCGCCCCGACGTAGCGGCCGACATGATCGGCAAAGCGGTCGCGCTCAACGATTGCATGCCCGACTGGCACTACAACCTCGGCTTCGCGCTGCAGGCCCTGGGCCGCACCAGTGCCGCCATCACGCATTACAAACAGGCTGCCGCACTCAAGCCGGACTACGTCCAGGCTCACATGAATCTCGGCAACCTCCTTTGGGAGCAAGGCAATCCGGACGAGGCGATGGCCTGCTACGAGCGCGTGACCGCACTCGATCCTCGCTCCGTGCAAGCCCATTACAACCGGGCCAACGTCCTTGCCGAGCAGAACAAGTGGAACGAAGCGGCGGCGGCGTATGAGCGGGCGCTCAAGCTTCAGCCCGATTTTCCGGAGGCGTGCAACAATCTCGGCATCGTCCTCGCCGCGCTGGGGGACAACGATGCGGCCGTGTGCCGCTATCGCACGGCGATCGCCCTGCGTCCGAACCTTGCCGAAGCCTACGTGAACCTCGGCAAGGCGCTTGCCGAGATGGGTTATCTCGACGAGGCCATCGCGCAATACCGTCAAGCAATCGCCCTCAAACCCGATCATGTGCGGGTCCGCAACAATCTCGGCGTGACGCTGATGAACCAGGGCAAGCTGGAGGAGGCCATCGAGGCCTTCGGCAGCGCGCTTGCACGCATGCCCGGTCTCGCCGAGGCCCACAACAATCTGGGCATCGCATTGTTCGCGATCGGAAGGAACGACGAGGCGCGCCAATCCTATCGGCGCGCGGTCGCCGCCAAGCCGGATTACATCGAGGCTCGCAACAATCTGGCGCGGATTTTTATTGCCGAGCGCGCCACGGCCCAGGCGCTGGATCTTCTGAAGCAGGCACTCGCCATTCGCGAGACCGATGAAACCAAGGCCCTGTTCGTGGAATGCTTCAAGAGCGGGCCGATCATTCCCAATGGGGACGAATACCGCGATCTTGTTCTCCGCGCGCTGGTGGAACCGTGGGGCAGGCCGAGCGACGTCGCCCGGCTCGCGACGTCTCTCGTCGTTGCCAGCGGCCAAATCGCCGCCGCTGTCGCGCGGTCGGAAGAAATCTGGCCGCGGCGGCCGTCACTGCGGGAGCTGTTGGGTGCTTCGGAGCTCGCCGCCCTCTGCCAGGATCCATTGCTGGGGGCGCTGCTCGAGTCCGGATGCGTACCGAACCAAAGACTGGAACGATTCCTGACACTGCTGCGGTTCGCCGTGTTGGAGCGCGCCGCCGAAACGACCGGGAATGACGCGGTCAGCCCCGAGGAGTTGCAGCTTTATTGCGCGCTCGCGCGGCTGTGCTTCATCAATGATTATGTCTTCGATTGCACTGTGGATGAGAGCGGGCGAGCGAGCGCATTGCGCCAGCAACTGGTCACCGCGCTGCAAGCGGGCGCCGAGGTGCCCGCGCTGTGGCCGATCGCCATCGCCGCGTATGTCCCGCTGCACGTGTTGCCTGGCCGGGATTTGCTGCTGTCGAGATCGTGGCCGGCACCTATCGCACATCTGTTGGAGCAGCAGATCGGCACGCCACAACGGGAGCTGGAGCTTCGCGCTTCCATCCCCAGGCTGACCCCGATCGAAAACGACGTGTCGCTGCTGGTCACCCGGCAATACGTGGAAAATCCGTATCCGCGCTGGACAAAGCCGGCACCGGCGCCGGCACCGGTGTCGTTCGATCAATACCTGCGCCGCTTGTTCCCGCTGGGCTCCTTCCGTCCGCTGGGCAAGCCGGACGGCGTCGACCTGTTGATTGCGGGTTGCGGCACCGGCCGGCATGCGGTGGAGATCGCTCAGCGGCTGACATGCGCCCGCCTTCTCGCCGTTGACCTCAGCCCGACGAGCCTCGGCTATGCCAAGCGGCAATCCCTCGCGCTCGAGGTCGACAATATTGAATTCGCGCAAGCCGATATTCTCGAGCTCGCCTCGCTCGGTCGGTCGTTCGATGTGATCGAGGCGGTCGGCAGCCTGCAAACGCTCGCCGATCCGAGGGCGGGATGGCAGGTTTTATCGTCGCTGCTGCGGCCAGGCGGCTTCATCTTTTTCGGCCTGTACAGCGAAAGCGCGCGCCGCAATATCGTGGCCGCAAGGGACTTCATCGCCCGGCAAAACTACGGCGGGAGAGCGGAGGATATTCGCCGCTGCCGACAGGAGCTGATGGACTTTCCAGCCGGCACGGCGTTGAAGAACGTGACCTACACGACCGAATTCTACAACACGAGTGAATGCCGCGATCTGTTGTTTCACGTCCAGGAGCACCGGACGACATTGCCCGAGATCAAATCCGATCTCGCCGCGCACAATCTCGACTTCATCGGATTCGAGATCGATTCCTCAGCGCGACGGCACTATGCGGCCCGGTTCCCCGCGGACAGAGCGATGGCCGATCTGGATCGCTGGCACGAATTGGAGACCGATCATCCCCTGACATTCGTCGGGATGTATCAATTCTGGGCGCAACGGACCTAACAGGGCGTTCGGTTTCCTCGACCTCGAGGAAAGGGACCCCGCCCGAAATCCGCCGCCCGGGCGCTCGGTCGCCGCATCGCGCCCCCTCCAAGAGCTAATCCTCCGCAGGTCCAAAAACCCCTTGACATTGCGGACTGATGAATTATCGTTTTCATCAGTCGTCACGCTGTCCCTCAGGATTGGGGCCATGAGCACGCAGGTCAAGACGAGAGCGGATGATACCCGGGTCCGCATCATGGACGCCGCGGAAGCTTTGTTTCGGCGCCTGGGCTTCGGCAAGACCGCGGTCGCGGATATTGCCGCCGAGCTGCGGATGTCGCCTGCCAATGTCTACCGCTTCTTCTCCTCGAAAAATGCCATCGTCGAGGCGATCTGCCAGCGTTGCCTGGGGGAACTTGAGGAAAAGGCCTGGGCGGCGGCTCGTTCGCGCGGTTCCGCGGCCGAGCGGATCGAGCGGCTGGTACTCGAAACGCTGGCCTATCACAAAGAAAATCATCTGATCGACCAGCGGGTTAACGACATGGTGCTGGCCGCGATCGAGCTCAGCTGGGGCGCGATCCGCGCCCACAAAGAGCACATGCGGATGATCTTCGAATCCATTCTGCGCGACGGGATCGAAACCGGCGAGTTCGAACCGGTCGACCCGCGCGAGACCGCCCGGCTGATGATGATATCGCTGGTGCACTTCTGTCATCCGGTCCTCGTCGCCCAATCGCTGCGGGACCGGGAAGACCCGGAAGCGGATGCGCGCGCCGCGGTCCGCTTCCTTCTCCGCGCTGTCACGCCCAGAGGCTGAACCCAATGGTCGCTACCCGCACTGCCAGCCTATCGGCCTGCCCAAATTGTGACGATGTATCATTTTCGTCACTTATCACATTCGCGCGATCCAAGGAGTGACCCCCATGTCCCTCTCGCGGCCGCGTTTCCAACCTCTGCTCGCCCTTGCCGCGCTGCTCCTGCTCGCCGGCTGCGAGGCCAACACCGCGCCAGCCGCCAAGACCGAGCGTCCGGTCGGGGTGCAGCGCATCACGTTCGAGAACGAGGACAGCGCACGCGACTTCGTGGGCGTGGTGAGGGCGCGTTACGAGAACGATCTCGGTTTTCGTGTAGCCGGCAAGATCGTCACACGCATCGTCAATGTCGGGGATCGCGTGCATGCCGGCGATGTTGTGGCGCGGCTCGATGCGCAGGACCTGAAACTGCAGGTCGAAAGCGCCGAGGCCGAACTCGCAGCGGCGACCTCGAATCTCGCACAGGCGGCAGCGGATCTCGAGCGCTACACCACCTTACGCGGGCGCGGCTATGCGTCGGTCGCGGACTTCGAGCGCAAGAGGGCGGCCAATGACGAGGCCGAAGGGCGGCTCGAGCGCGCCCAACGCTCCCTCGATCTGGCGCGCAATCAACACGGCTATGCCGACCTCAGGGCGGATGCCGACGGCGTCATCACCGCAACGCTGGCCGAGCCCGGCCAAGTCGTGGCCGTAGGCCAGGCTGTTGCACGGCTTGCTCATCATGGCGAAAAGGAAGCCCTGGTGGCCTTGCCCGAGACTTGGCTCGCGGAAGCGCGCAAGTCCAGGGCGACCGTGCGGTTGTGGTCTGACCGAGAGCGTGCCTTCGACGCACGGCTGCGCGAACTTTCACCGCAGGCCGATCCCGCGACCCGCACCTACGCCGCGCGCTTCACCATCACGCAGGCGGACGACGCCGTCGCATTCGGCATGACCGCTACCGTGACGCTCACGCGCGCCGCGGACGCGAAGGGCGCGAAGGTGCCGCTTTCGGCGATTCTCAACCGCGGCACCGGACCATCGGTCTATGTCGTCGATCCGACAGGTGCGCTTGCGGTGCGGCCGGTAACGGTCGCTTCGTTCGGCGAGGATGCGGCAATCATCACGTCCGGCGTCGATGAAGGCGACAAGATCGTCACGCTCGGGGTCCACAAGCTCGAGGCCGGTCTCAAGGTTCGCACTGTCGAAATCCGCTAAGTCGATCGTGGGGTGGCGCCATGAAACGCTTCAACCTGTCGGAATGGGCGATCACGCACCGGGCGCTCGTGCTGTTCATGATCCTGCTGCTTGGCGCAGCCGGCATCTATTCGTACCTCAACCTCGGCCGCGCCGAAGATCCTTCCTTCACCATCAAGACCATGGTCGTGCAGGTCGCCTGGGCGGGTGCAACCGCGGCGGACATGCAGACGCAGGTCGCCGACAAGATCGAGAAGAAGCTTCAACAGCTGCCCTATCTCGACCGCATCGAGAGCTATTCGCAGCCCGGCGTGTCCTTCATCCGCGTCACGCTGATCGACAAGACACCGCCCAGCCAGGTGAAGGAGCTTTGGTATCAGGTCCGTAAGAAGGTGAGCGATATCAGAGGCGATCTTCCCGCGGGGATCACCGGCCCGAACTTCAATGATGAATACGGCGATGTGTATTCGGCGCTCTACATGCTTAGTGCTGACGGACTGGGGCTCGCCGAGCTCAAGACGCGCGCCGAGGACATCCGCCAGCGCTTGTTGCGGGTCGCCGGCGTCAACAAGGTCGACATAATCGGCGAGCGGCCAGAGAAAATCTTCATCGAGTTCGGTCACGCCAAGCTGGCCACGCTCGGCGTCACCCCGCAGCAGATTTTCGACAGCGTCGCCAAGCAGAATGCCATCGTGTCC
>DASSJW010000610.1:0-2037 GCA_035690995.1 Xanthobacteraceae bacterium | reverse complement strand
TACCGGCTACGGCGTGGAAAGCATCGAGGACCGGTTCGCACACGTGCCGATCATCAAGAAGCCGGTGCAACGGGCGGTGCTGCAAAAGATCTTCGTTCCCGCCGAGGGCGAGCCTGCGACCTTTCAAAAGCGGCGGTACGGGGCGGGCCGCGTCGGTCGTGCCGCCTCGGCCGGTCAGTCTTGAACACACGGATCTCGGCGCCGACCGGGGCCACGCCGGAGGGGCCCCGATCTCGCTGCATAGTTTTTCAACTTTGCTGACCGGGCGTGCCCATGATGGCGGCTGACGCAGGCCCGGGAACCGGAATTCCTCAATAAAACCAATCATGAGGAGCTTGGCACGGTCCTTGCTGCTTTGCAGCATACCGGGCCAACGGTGGCCGTTCGCCCGGCGCTTTGCCATGCGTGTCACGCAAGCAAACCAGCAACGGGAACGATGTCCGGCGATTTCAACCCCGAGCAAAAGCGTTACCTGGAGGGGTTCGTAGCGGGCCTGCAGATCGCCAAGGCCGCGCGGGGAAACGGCAGCGTCGCTTCCGCAGGCGCCGCACCAGCCGAACCCATGGGACCGGACGCCCCGCACCTGCGCGCCCAGGATGGCGTGCTCAAAGCCGGCGGCAAACTTTCCGAGCAGGAGAAGTTCAAGCGCGAACTGCACCCCTTCGACGGTTACGACCGGTTGAAGGCGCAGGCGGCGAACAACGAGTACCCGAAGCCGCCGGACAATTTCCGCTGGCGCTACTTCGGCCTGTTCTACGTGGCGCCGAACCAGAACTCCTATATGTGCCGGTTGCGGATGCCGAACGGCATCCTCACGCATTGGCAATTTGCCGGCATCGCCGACCTCGCCGCGCGCTATGGCGGCGGCTATGCCCATGTCACCACCCGCGCCAACCTGCAGGTGCGCGAGATCGAGGCCCGCAACGCGGTCGCGATGGTCGAGGCGATCCAGGACCTCGGGCTGTGCTCGCGCGGCTCGGGCGCCGACAATATCCGCAATGTCACCGGCTCGCCCACGGCCGGCATCGATCCGCAGGAGCTGATCGACACCCGTGCGTGCGCGCGCGAATGGCATTTCCACATTCTCAACGAGCGCGCGCTCTACGGCCTGCCGCGCAAGTTCAATGTCGGCTTCGACGGCGCCGGCCTCATTCCGGTGTTGGAAGACACCAACGACATCGGCTTCCAGGCGGTCGAGGTGAAGGACGGGTTCGACCTGGCGCCCGGTGTCTGGTTCCGCCTCATGATCGGCGGCATCACCGGCCACAAGGATTTCGCGCGCGAAACCGGCATCGTGGTCAAGCCGGCCGACGCCACCAAGGTGGCCGACGCGATCGTGCGGGTGTTCATCGATCACGGCGACCGCACCGACCGCAACAAGGCGCGGCTGAAATACGTCATCGATCGCCTGGGGCTGGAGAAGGTCTTGTCGCTCGCCGAGGAAAAGCTCGGCCGCAAGCTCGACCGCGTCCGCGGCGAGGCGCTCGCGCCGCGGCCGCCGTTCGACCGCAGCGCCCATATCGGCGTCCATCCGCAGAAGCAGCCCGACCGCAACTGGATCGGTGTCGTGCTCCCGGTCGGCAAGATGACTGCCGCGCAGATGCGGGGGCTCGCCGACGTGGCGCGGGAGTTCGGTGACGGCGACATCCGCCTCACCGTTTGGCAGAACCTGATCATCTCCGGCGTGGCGTCGGAGAACGTCGGCGCGGCACAGGCCCGGATCGAGGCGATCGGCTTTTCCACCAGCGCCAACTCCATTCGCGCCGGACTCGTGGCGTGCACCGGCAATGCCGGGTGCAAATTCGCGGCGTCCGACACCAAGCGGCATGCCGAGGAGATTGCCCGCTGGTGCGAAAGCCGCGTCGCGCTCGACGGGCCGGTGAACATCCATCTCACCGGCTGTCATCACTCCTGCGCGCAGCACTATATCGGCGACATCGGCCTGATCGCCTGCAAGGTGCAGACATCCGAAGAGGGCGACACCGTCGAGGGCTACCACGTTCACGTCGGTGGCGGCTTCGGCCCGGACGCGGCGAT
>DASSJW010000609.1:0-2583 GCA_035690995.1 Xanthobacteraceae bacterium | reverse complement strand
GTGAGGCTCTCACCTCTGGCGAGCGGCTTGACCGTGCGACGCGCAAGAATCTGCGTGGCTGGCCGCACGGTGAGCGCGTAGCTGCGTTCGAGCGCAAACCCGCCCGGCCCGCTGACCCGCACCGTTACCGCGGCGCTGCCGGCCGCGGCAGCCGACAGGGACACCGTGACCGCGCTGCGCTGCTTGGCGTTGAGCTTGAGAATCTGCGGAGCGACGTTACCGAAGACGTTGACGCCCTCGCTCCTCATCTCGAGACGGTAATCGCCGGCCGCGCCGGCCACATTGTCGAGATCGAGATGCATCGTGCCGCGGTCGCCGTTGAGCAGGAACCGCGGCAGCGTCGCCGTGAGCACCACCGGATCGCGGATGGTCACGTCGCCGACGGCGCGGCCCACCTTGTCCTTGGACCAGGCAACGGCCATCACCCGCGCGGTGCCGGCAAAATCCGGGATGTCGAACGCGATTTCGGCGGTGCCGTCGGGCTTGACGGTCACGATGCCGGAATAGAGCGCGAGCGGCTTCTGCGTAGGCGGCGAGCCCTGCAGCTCGGCACCGCCGGCGTCACCACCCGTCCTGATCTGTCCGCGGGTGCCTTGCATGCCGTCGATCAGCTGTCCGTAGAGATCGCGGATGTCGGCGGTTAGCCGGCGCTGGCCGAGGTAATAGTCGTCGGGCGCCGGCGGCTTGTAATTGGTCAGGTTGAGAATGCCGACGTCCACCGCGGCGACGACGATCCGTGCGTCCTCGCCGGGGGCGAGACCGGCGACCTTGACTGGCACACGCAACGTGCTGTTGGGCCGCAACAGCGTTGGCAAGGGCATGTCGAGCGCAAGCGTGCGCGCCTTGCGGTTGATCGAAAACCACTGCACCCCGATGGCCCGGCCCGGCATGCGCTCCGCCCGGGCATCGAGCGGCCGGCGAAGCGTCGCGACCACGTAGGCGCCGCTGCCCCAGTCGTTGCCGACCGGGACGCGCAGCCGCGCCGTGCCCGCCGTCACGTCCTGCGTGACCGTGGAGACCAGCCGGTCGCCGATGACGTGAAGCGTGACCTTGCCGGCCGTGCGCGCGGTCACGGCAACCGTCATGCTCTCACCGGTCACGTATTCCGGCTTGTCGAGCGCGATTTCGAGCAGGTCCGGCGTGTCCGCGCTGGCCTCCGCATACCAGCCGGCATCGAAATCGACAGAAGTCACCGGGCCGTTGCGGTCCGCGGTCGACACTTCCAGACGATAGCGGCCCCATTGCACCGGAGCCGAGATGCGCGCCGGCTTGTCGGCGGCGATGTCGATCTGGCCGTCGGCGACCCGCTTGGTGGTTTTCGTCGGCTCGAAATCCCAGGCGCCGTCCCGCCGGTACCACTGATACTTGGTCTCGACCTTCAGGAGCTCGTAGCGCAGGCCGTTCGCAGCCAGCGAGGTCCCCTCAGGCGACGCGAACACCACATCGAAGGCGGCATTCTCACCCTCCCCCAGCGAGCGGCCGGAGAACAGCGGCTTGATGCCGATCATCGGTCCGCCCGGAATCACCGGCAGCGTCAATTTGCGTTCGACCGCGCGCCCGCCGGCCTCGGCCATGCGGATGATGACTTGCGCCTCGAGCGGGCGCGTCGTCGCCGGCTGCTTCTCGAGGGTCAGCGCCAGTCGCGCTTTGCCGTTGTCATCGGTGTCCGGCAGGTTGTCGAGCGGCTGCCGGACGGTCTCCACGTCTTCGTCGGCGAGGCCGAATTGATAGCCGGCAAAGCCGGGCCGCCCGCTCGCGGGCGAAACGACCACCTCGCCTTCGAGCTCGAGCTTGGCCGCAGGCGCCCCGTAGAGATAGCGCCCATCGACGGCGATCTCGGCCGAACTGGTCTTGGACATCCCTTTGGCGTTCGAGGCGAGCTCGAATTCGAGCCGGTCGGGGACATAGTCCTCGACCATGAAGGTCGCCTCACCCACCGGCGGGCGCTTCGGATCGGCGAAGGCGCGCACGCGCCAAGTGCCGGTCGGGGCCGATGAGACCAGCGCCACCGCGAGCGCGCGTCCGCCGACGCCCTGGTCGGGAACGACGCTGCGGCGGTACTCGACGCCGTCGGGCCGCTCTATCACGAGGGTAAGCGGCACGTTGAGTGCGGCAATGCCCTGGCCGTCGCGCAACAGCGTCGTCACCTGCACGGTCTCGCCGGAGCGATAGACCCCGCGCTCGGTATAGACGAAGGCATCGAGCCCGGCGGGGACCGCGCGGCCGGACACGCCGCGATCGCTCAGGTCGAAGGCCGGCGCCTTCAGGCTCAGGAACGCATAATCGCCTTTGCTGTCGGTGGCGATCAGCATGGCCGGCGCCAGCGCCCCTTCGCCGCGCGTCAGGTTTGCCTCGAACTGCACGTGGCCGGCGTCGCTGGTCCGCTTGCGGGCGAGCACTTCGTTGGCGCGCGACAGCAGCCGCACCTCGACCGCGCCCTTCGCCTGCGTGGTATCGAGCGAATGCACGAAAGCGTGGATGCCATCGTTGCCGGAGAACGCGGTCAGACCGAGATCGGAGATGATGAACCACTGGGTCGCAAGCGAATCGAATTCGTCCTTGATCGCTCCGACCGGCTGCGCC
>DASSJW010000608.1:0-6344 GCA_035690995.1 Xanthobacteraceae bacterium | reverse complement strand
CGATGCGATCACCATCGTGCGCGCCATGCTCAAAGGGGAAGAGGTGAACTATACCGGGCGGGTGTTCTCCGCGCACAAGGTCAAGCTTGAATATCGGCCGCTGCGACCGGATATGCCGCTGCTCATGGCGGCCAGAGGCGAACAGGCGCTGGCGCTGTGCGGGACGATCGCCGACGGGCTGATGATCTCCAACATGTGTCCGCCGGGCTTTACCCGCGAGGCCGTTGGCACGGTGCGCCAGGCGGCGCGTGCCGTGCGGCGGGCTGCGCCCGCCGAGGTCGTGCAATACGTCCCCTGCGCAGTTCGACCCGATCGCGGCGAAGCACACGCGCTGGCCAAGGCGACAATCGCGGAGATGCTGCCGGGATTCTGGTCGCTCGGCCAACGGGTGCCGGCGGCGAAGGCGGCATTGCTCCGGGCAGGGGACTTGTCGGAGACCGACTTCGTCACCGCGGTCGATCGTTTGCGCGCCGGTGAAGCGCCGACGGACGTGCTGGACGAGCGCTTTGTCGCGACGTTTGCGATCGCCGGCACCGCGGAAGAGACGCTCGCCCAGGCGCAGCGCTACCGCGAGGCCGGAACAACCGAACTCGTGCTGACCTTCGTTGGAGCTCAGCCGGAAACGGACATGGCCGATCTCGCCGGTGCCGCCGCGTTGGGAGAACGCGGCCCGTGATGATCACCAGCGAGGGCGGCGAAACGAACCCCTGCTCACACGCCGCCGAACCAGTTGTATCCGCGATCTTCCCAGAATCCGCCGGGAAAGCGATTGGTCACGTACATCGCCGTGATCCATTTCGGGTTCTTAAACCCGAGCTTGGTCGGGATGCGCAGCTTGAGCGGATAGCCGTAGCGCGGGGCGAGAATCTCGTCGGAAATCTTGAAGGTGAGAAAGGTCTGCGGATGCAGCGCCGAGGCCATGTCGATGCTGGAATAGTATCCGTCGGCGCATTCGAAGCCGACATATTTCGCGGTGGTGTCGGCGCCGATGCGCTGCAGGAACGTGCGAAACGGGACGCCGGTCCACTTGCCGATCATGCTCCAGCCTTCGACGCATACGTGGCGGGTCACCTGGGATTCCTGCGGCAGCGCGTAAAGCTCGTCCAACGTCCAGGGTTTTCGGCTGTCGACCAGGCCGGACAGGTTGAGCCTGTAGCTTGCGCCGTCGATCTTGGGGATCTGGCTCTGACCGAAATAGGCGTTGTAGCGGAAGTCCTTGACCGCCGCGCTTTCCGGATACGTCGGCATCAGGCGCCGCGGATTGAAGATCGCCGCCTGCGTGCGGTCGTTCCAATCCGAGATGCCGTTGAGCACGCGCTGCACGCTCGTGGTGTCGGTCACGTCGCAGCCGGTGAGCAATGTGAGCGCGCCGAGGCTGAGGCTTTGTTTGAGAAAGAGCCGGCGCTCGATCTGGCGTGCGGCGCCGCTCGCGCGGACGATCTCTTTGGACGCGCTGATCCTGTCGCGCCTGGGGATGAGGCTGCTCAGTGGCTGCGGCATGGCTTAATGCTCCCCTTGCGCTTCGTGGGCGGGCGCGCGCCCGGTAATCATGGGCGGCAAGGTCTTCGGCACGATCACGACGAGCGCGACGTGCACGATCAGGAACGCCACGATCGCGGCCATGCCGAGGAAATGGATCACCCGCGCCACATCGAACCCGCCGAACAGCCAGGTCAGTTCCTGGAACTGCCCTGGCTTCCAGATCGCAAGGCCGGTGAGCACCATGACCACGCCGGCGGTCAGCACGCCGAGGTAGAGCGTTTTCTGCACAGCATTGTAAGCGCCGAGCCGGTGGGGAAGGCGGAACTGCAGCGCGGCGAGGGTGTCGCGCAGCACGGCGGCGGGCCCCACCGGAAAGAATGCGCGGCGGAAATGGCCGGACAGGAGCCCATAGGCGAGATAGATCGCTCCGTTGATGGCGAGCAGCCACATGCCGGCGAAATGCCATTGCAAAGCGCCGGCCAGACCATCCTCGTTGTGAATGTCCACCGATCCTTCGTAGCTGCCGCCGAGCGTCAGCCAAACCGGAAACGAGAACGGAAGGATCGGATCGGAGTTGTAGATGCGCCACCCGCTCATGATCATGATGATCATCGCCAGCGCGTTGAGCCAATGCGTGATCCGAACGGTCAAGGGATGGACGATGACGTTCGAGATGCGGTTCAGATGTCCGGCCGTGATGTCAGTCACCGTCGCCTCCCAGCGGGGTTCTTGCGCATAGGGTCTTAGTCGTCGAGCGGGATCAATCCCGCCGATTTGAACGCCGCCTTCGCCTCCGGCGACTTCAGAAATGCCATGAACGGCTGCGTGTCCGCTTCGGGGTCGCGGGCGCGCGCGACGATATAGTCGATTGGGGTCTGCTCCAGCGCCGGCAGGGGCAGCGCGAGCTTGAAGCCGCTCGTCGCGTCGGTGGCATAGACGATGCCCAACCGCGCCTTGTTGGTGGAGAGCAGACTGACCACTCCGGCCGAGCTTTCGGCAACGGTGACCGTCTCGTTATTGTTGTCGCCGACGATGATCCCTATCTTGCGCAGCAGGTCCAGCGCCTGGGCGCCGGCCACGTCGCGCTGCGGATTGGCGATCGCGAGGCGTTTGCCGCCAATCAGCTTTCCAAAGTCGGCCAGTGTGGTGCCTGTGCCGGGCGGGGCGGCAGGCTCGTTGCCGACCAGAACCAGGCTGTTGCGCAAGGCGCGCGTGATGGAGTCGGCGTGGATGGTCTTGTCTCGCGCGGCCTCGTCCGTCGCCGCGCCGGCGAGCGCGAAGATGAGGTCGCAGCGCGCGCCGCGCTCGATCTGCGCAAGAGAAAGGTCGGTCGGCGCCACGAAGACGTTCACTCTGGTGCCGGTGCGGGCCTGCCAGAGCGCGCCTACCGCCTTCAACGCCTTCTCCAGCGTGGGCTCGCCGTACACCACGAGATCCCGGGCCTGTGCGGAGATGGCGACAGGCAGCGACGTGATCGATAGCAGCGCCGCGAAAAGCAGGGTGCGACGACGGCCGATCGGCCACCCATCAAGTCTCGATGTCCTATCGCGGCGAAGGGTGCGCAATGGCCGGCCCCGATGCCAGAGCTCCGCGGCAAACCATGAGGGCGATCGCGTCATGAGACAAACCACGTTGTGGAGATGCCAGCTTGATCAAGGTGAGTTTGAAAGCTCGCGTTGAAGGTCGCGTCGGCGCGATGAAAGATGCGGCGCGGTCTCCCGCGCAACGCGAACGAACGTCGCGATGATGCGCGCGCCAGCCCTGACAGTCCCCGACAGGCTTCCGGCGACCTTTGAACTGCCGCCGCTGCGCCGGCGGTAATCGACCGGAATTTCCAGAATGCGCAGTCGCGCTTTCGCCGCGCGCATTTGCATTTCGATGTTCCAACCGTAGGTCAGTTCGCGCATTCCGAGCTCCAGCAGCGCGTCGCGCCTGATGGCTCGGAACGCGCACATGTCGGTGTAGCGCACGCCGTAAACGAGGCGCATGCCCCAGCCGGCCAGACGGCCCGCCGCAAGCTGGTGCCAAGCGATGCTTCCGGGCTCGCGCTTGCCGCGCGCGCGCGAGCCGATGACGAAATCATAGCGGCCGGATCGGATCGGCTCGAGGAGCTTGGCGATCCCCCGCGGATCGTCCGCGCCATCGCCGTCCATGAACACCAGGATATCTGCGTCGTGCGCGGCCATTGCCGCCGTCAGGCACGCGCGGCCATAACCGCGTCCGGCGTCGATCACCTCGGCGCCCGCCTCTCGCGCCCGCATCGCGGTGGCATCGCGGCTGCCGCCATCGGCGACGATGACGCGGTCAATCGGGGGACGTGGGACTTCGCGCACCACGGCCCCGATCGACCGCGCTTCGTCCAGCGTCGGTATGATGGCGACCGCGCGATCCTTCGCCGGCCGGTGCCCCGCATCGCCGTTGCTCGCAAGCTGCATCGGTCACAGGCTCCAGCGCAAACCGCAATGGGCACAAGCGGCCGGCGGCTTATCCGACAATAGGGCGTCGCGGAAGGAAACATAGGCCGCGCCGTTCCAAATCTCCTGCAGCGTCTGCTGGGTGGCGTCACCCAACGTATAGTTTTCATAGCCGCGCTGGGAGAACGGCGCGATGCAGCACGGGAGCGCGCGCCCATTGGCGGTGAAATACATCACCGTCCACGGCCGCCGGCACAGCGACCATGGCGAACCGTCGTCGTGGCGCTTGAGGCTCATGCCCGGCTCCGAGGCGGCGCCGGATGCGCTGAAAGTCATGCCATAGGAACGCGCCAGTGCGGTCGCCTCCTCGAGGTGAGCCGCCTCGTCGCGCGTCATTTGCTCGTAGAGCGCCTGATCGGGACGAGCGAGACCGACGGAATCGTCTTCAAAGAAGACCAGGCGCTGCAGATAGACCTCGCGCACGCCGATGTCCGCGGCAACGCGCACGAAGGCCGGAAGCTCGGCGATGGTCTCCTTGAGTCCGGTAAGCCATGCCGAGACCCGCGGCCGATCCTTGCCTTCGCGCTCCTGTAGCGCACGGAAGGCGCGGACGTTCTTGAGGATGCGGTTGAAGTAATCCTTGCCGCGGACCGCCAGATAGGACTTCGCGTTCGATGCATCGAGCGAGACGCGAAGCTCGTCGAGGCCGGCGTCGATCAAGGCCCGGCCGTTGCGCTCGTTAAGAACGGTTCCGTTGGTGTTGAACAGCACATAGGTACCGCGCTCCTTGAGATAGCGCACCATCTTCGGCAGGTCCTTGACCAGCATCGGTTCGCCGACGCCGTGCAGGACCGCGCGCTGCAGGTTGGGAATCTGATCGACGATCGTGGTGAACAGCTCCCAGCTCATGTCCGCGGGAGGCTCGAGCTCTTCGTAGGTGCGGGGGCATGTCGTGCACAAGAGATTGCAGCGGTTCGTCGTCTCCAGATAGACGCAGACCGGCTGGCGCGCCGCATGGTCGCTGCGCGTCTTGTCGGCGCTCTCGAAATAGCGCCGGGGGTCGAGCTTGGTCTCAAGCAGCGATTGGGTCGGCATGACGCGCCTCCAATTTTCGTCGGCCGCGCAGTGCAAACTCGGCGATGAGAATGAGAATGCAGGGTCCATAGATCGGGAGACCTTCCGACAGGGTCGGAGGCCAATGCGCGAAATAGAGATAGCTGCAGGCGCAGGTGAGATAGACCACCCCGACCACCGGGTAGAAGCACAGGAATGGTATCAGCCATGCGAAGTACCAGGCGTAGTGCGGCGAGAACACGAGGGTGAAGGTGACGGCAAGCAGCATGGCGCCCGCGAGGTCGGCACCCGGCTTGCGATTGCGCAGCACGACGAGCACAGCGAGTACGGCCAGGAGCAGCACGGCTGCCGCCACGTAGAACACGAACCACTGGGAGCTCAGGGGGACGATGGCGCCCAGGAGCTGCCAGAAGAAAACGCCTGCACCGCGGTCGAAGCCTTCCTCGGTGATATAATGGCCGAGGAAGCCGAAGACCTTTGTGCCGGCCCCGACATACGGCAGATAAAGCACGGCGACGGTCGCGACGAACGCAAGCGGAAAGCGCCAATCCCATCGTTTGTAAAGAGCAGGGCCGGTGATAACGGGAAAATACTTGACCAGGACGCCGGCACCCAGCGCGATGCCGGCGAGTATCGGTGAGCGCCGTTCCATCGCCAGGAAGGCGAGCAGGAGAAAGGCAATCGCGGCGATATCGAGATGCCCGCTGCGGGCAAACTCCCAGAGCGGCAACGGATGCCATGCGTAGAGCAGAATTCGCGATTGCGGTAACCCACGCATCGCGAGCAATTGCAGAATGGTCCAGACCGCCACCGCTTCGAATGCCAGCATGGCGGCCTTCATCACGATCGGCGCCTCGGATATCCGGGTGACGAGATAGAAGATCACCTGCGACGTCGGCGGATAGATCGTCGGGGCATAATCGGCGCGATTGATGTAGGGGTAGATCGCCCCGTCGCGCAGGCCGGTCAGGGCGCCGTCGGATGGCAGATGAAGATATGGATTGATGCCCGCCCCCTGGACGCGACCGTCCCAGACGTAGCGGAAGATGTCCGTGGAAATCGGCGTGCCCGGGAGCAGCAGGAGCCGCATGACGAGCCCGACGATAAGAATGGTCGCGAGCGCTCGTCCGCCGGCCGCATCCGGCTTGCCGCTGACAATGAACCAAGCTGCTACGGCATAGGGTGCCGACTGCAGGAGCAGAATATAGCCGACATTGGAATCGTCGAAATGCTTGATTCCCGTCGCACCAACAATAGTGAGGGCCAAGAGGCACGCGGCCGCCGCCAGAATTGGCCAGTCGAGACCGGTTAGCCGCTTCACTCCGCAGCCCTCCGGAAAGCGTTGAAGCTGAGGCGATCCTTGAAGTCCGGATT
>DASSJW010000607.1:0-4222 GCA_035690995.1 Xanthobacteraceae bacterium | reverse complement strand
GTCGAACTCGATCACAACCACGCGCTCGGTAAGTCCCGCCTCGTACGCTTTCGCGGCGTTGCCCCGCGCCAGAAAGCGCCCGCCGGCCGCGGCGATCGCGGGCCCCGCGAGCTTGGCGTAAGCCGCCAATGCATCGGGATTCGAAATCGAACGGTAGCACGCGATCCAATACGCCTTCGCCATTGTGGTCTCTCTCCCTGAATGTGCCCGCGTTGCGCGGGAAGAACAGCAGCCTAGCGGATTGTGGATGAGAAGACAGCTCGTCTGTCCCTAATCGTCACCGGCAAGGCTGGTTTGCCGCAAGCCGCCAGCGGCTGATCCGGGCTGCGCCGGCGGGCCGGCGGGGCGGGCCAAACCCGGCGTGTCTTTTTGCGCCCGCCGCGTTACCATGCCGACAACCGGCTTCATTCCGGAGACATGCCCATGGCAACTTTGAAAACGCTCGCCCTCATTGGTCTCCTCGCCATCCTGGCCGGGATCGCGGCTGCCGTCTACTTCTTCGGTGGTTATTACAGTGTGGCCGGAACGGCCGAGGATCCCGCCGTCGTCAAATGGGCGCTGACCAAGGTCCGTCAGGCATCGATCACGCGGCACGCCAAGGACAAACCGCCGATGTCGCTCGACGATCCTGCGACCGTGCAGGCGGGAGCGCGCGCCTTTTCCGAGCGCGGCTGCGTGAATTGCCACGGCGGTCCGGGCGTGAACTGGGCCAAGTTCTCCGAGGGCTTGCGTCCGGATCCGCCCGACCTCAAGGAACTCGCCGACGAAATCTCACCACCGGAACTGTTCTGGGTGATCAAGCACGGCATCAACATGACGGGCATGCCGAGCTTCGGCCTCATCGAGGTGCCCGACCAGGAAATCTGGACGATCGTCGCCTTCGTCAAGAAGCTGCCGAGCGTTTCGGAGGCGGACTTCAAGGCGTGGACCGCGAAGCCTTGAGCTAGCTCAGGCGCCGCAGGCGCGTCCGAGCTGGTGCTCGGACGCCGGCGCCGTCTTGCGGACACACTCGGCGGCAATCTCGACAGCTCTGTCGGATGCAATCCGAAATCGTCGGCTTTAATCCGGCGCAACTGATCTTTGCGCCCATGATCAAGGATGCAATGAATATGCGCGTTCTGATTGTCGGCGCGGGTATCGGAGGCCTCACCCTGGCGGCGCTATTGCGGCGCTGGAACGTGGAGCCGGACCTGATCGATCGCGCGCCGAACTTCGACCATGCCGGCTACATGCTCGGCCTCTATCCCCTGGGCAGCCGCATCCTGCGCGGTCTCGCCGCCTTCGACGCCTTCGTCGCGGCGAGTGAGCCGATGGACTACTACGCCGTTGCCAACGGCAAGGGAGAGGTCATCAACCGATATGAGCTTGGCGTGGTCACGGACCGTTTCGGTCCGATCCGTCAGCTCAGTCGCGGTGAACTGCTCGGTCTTCTGGCCGCGGCGGCCGGGAAGCCGCCGGTGCGCATGGGCGTCGGCATCGCCGGGATCGAGCAGCAGGGTAACGAGGTGCTCGCGCGCACGAGCGACGGCGAGACGCGCCGTTACGACCTCGTGGTCGGTGCCGACGGCATCCATTCGACGGTGCGCCGCCTGATGTTCGGTGAAAGTCCGACCTTCGATACCGGCTGGGGCGGCTGGGTCTGGTGGGCCGACCACGGATTGGTGCCGCACGATACCGTCACCGAATATTGGGGCGCCGGCCGGTTTCTCGGCGTGTACCCGACCCAGCGCCGGATCGGCATCGTGGCCTGCGGCCCGGTCAAAGACATGGACCCGAACGATCGCGCGGGACGCCGCGAGCGGATCTTGCGTCACTTCGCGGCGCTCGAAGGCAAGGCCGGCGCGATCCTGCACTCATTGCCGGGCGACGAGGAGGAGCTGTTCTTCTGGCCGCTTGCCGATCAGCGCGCGGCCAGCTGGGTCAAGGGGCGGGTCGTGCTGCTCGGGGATGCGGCGGCGGCCTTCCTGCCGACGGCGGGCATCGGTGCTTCGATGGCATGGAATCCGCTGCGGTGCTTGCCGACGAACTCTCGCGCGCCGACGCGGAGCATCTCGATTATCCGCTCGGCTTCTATGAAACCCGCCGCCGCAAGCGCGTCGAAGCCGCTCAGAACGACAGCCGGCACATGGCGCGCATGATGTTCATCGAAACGGTCCCGCTCGCCTGGGGGCGCGACCAGGCGCTCAAGTTCTATTCCCTCGACCAGCTGGTGAAACAGATCGCCAAGCTCTTCGAGCAGCCGATCTGAGCCCGCCGCACGTCATGTTCGCTGCGTCGTTCGGTGCTGCGCGCGGCCGCTCAGACGCGCAACGCGTGAGCCCAAACGTCGCCGCGCTGAGCCTGATCTGGCATTCACTTCGCGCCCGAGCGGCGCACGCTCTTGATCGGGATGGCGGGCAGGCCCGACTTCTCCGCGATCGCGCGGTCCTGTTCCTCGATGACCGCCCGCGCGGGCGCGTCGCCATCGAGCCCGCCCAGCACCGTGCTCGGCACTTTGCGGTTGGATCGCTGCGAACCGTCCTCGTAGAACACGTCGAACAGCACGAATTCAGCGCGGGTCCCGGGTTTCTTGGCCATGTTCATCACCCTATCGATGTCCGGGCGGCCCCATGCCCGGCGATCGCAAATAAAAAGCCCGGCGCATTCGCGCCGGGCCCGATCTTTACGCTGCCGGTCAGACGGTCTGCAGATTGGCCGCAGCCGACTTGCCGCTCCGCCGGTCGGCTTCGATGTCGAAGCTGACCTTCTGGCCCTCCACCAGGCCGCGCAATCCAGCGCGCTCGACGGCCGAGACGTGAACGAACACGTCAGGGCCGCCTCCCTCCTGTTGAATGAAGCCGAAGCCCTTTTGCGAGTTGAAAAACTTAACCGTACCTGTTGCCATATTGGCCTCCTCGAAAACGCACAAACGCGTCTGGATCGCACAACCATTTGCGCGACCCCATATCCGGATTTGGCGTGTTCTTGGGAAAGGCCCGTCGCGCGGGCAGATGCAAGGCAGGCAAAATCTCGAACACCGCACATATAGGGCTGGCACGCTCGATTTGCAACGACGATCTGGTGACGCCCATCTCAGGCGGTCCCAATTCAGCTGATGTCGACGATCTCCGCGTCGGACTGCCCGGCCCGTATGATGTCGCCGACCTCTTTGCCGAACAATGCGCGCGCCACCGGCGAAACATGCGAGAGCGTGCCGCGCGCGGGATCGGCCTCGTCTTCACCGACGATCCGAAAGGTCTGACGGCGTCCGTCGTCACGCACGATGGTCACGGTCGAGCCGAAATGCACGCGCGTCGAATCCTGGGAAGGAGGAGTCAACTGAGCGGTCGCTCGCCGCGCGTTCCAATAGCGAAGGTCGCGCGCCGCGCGCGCGGTCGCGCCGCGATCGTTCGCCGCCTGCGCGGCGGCATGTTCGCGCTGCAGACGCGCGAGTTCAGCCTCGATCTGCGCGAGCCCCTGCGCCGTTACCAGATTGGGATGCGACGAAACCGGACGCTCCGGCAGCTCCTCGAGCGCGTCCTCGCCGTCCGGTTCTTTGACGAATGCTCTGCTCATGATGATGCAAACAATTCCTTCCGCTCCGTCGCTTCCGCCGACACCGCATATAGGGCGACGCTGCGGCAGAACCAGATGCGGCGTACCGGCGCGGCCGTGCGATGGAACCTTTCCGCTAGGAAAAAGTTCTCTTCAATTGAGCGCAGGTGTCAACGCGTGGTGGCACAGGCCATCATCAATCTTACCACCTTGCAGGAGGATTAGATGCAGAAGGCGCCGTTTATCCTTGCTCTCGGGCTGATGCTGCCGGTCATCGGTACGACCGCTCATGCACAAACTCCGCCGGCGACCCCTCCACAGCAACAACTCCCGCCGACGACACCGAAGCTCAATCTCACGCTCGAGCAACGCTACACCATCAAGGAGATCATCAAGGACGTGAAAGCTGACGGTGCGCCGGCGAACGTCCAGGCGGCAGTCGGTGAGCCGATCCCGCAGGGGGTCAGCCCGCAACCGATGCCCACCGCCGTGGCTCAGAAGGTCCCGCAGGTGAAAGCCCACAGGTACTTTCTGACCGAGGAGCAGGTGGTGATCGTCGATCCCAAGGACAACAAAGTGGTCGAGGTGATCAAGCTGCAGGGCGAGTGATCTCCGCCGCTATCCTGAGGCCAACCATATTGGATGCGGGAAGGATCGACCAAGCGGGCAAGTCGGCATACCGGCTTGC
>DASSJW010000606.1:0-5780 GCA_035690995.1 Xanthobacteraceae bacterium | reverse complement strand
GACCCATGCCAAGATCGCGACCGGCAAGGCCGAGAACAAGTTCGGGATTCCGATCAGCCGCGCCCGCGAGGTCTACACCCACGCGGCAAAGCTTCCGGGTCTCGCGGTCACCGGCGTCGACATGCATATCGGCAGCCAGATCACAGAGCTCGAGCCGTTCGACGACGCGTTTGCGCTGTTGTCCGATTTCGTGAGGACCCTGCGCGCCGACGGTCACGCCATCAGCCACGTCGATCTCGGCGGCGGCCTCGGTATTCCCTACCGGGAAGACAACGAGCCGCCGCCGCATCCCGAAGCCTATGCGGCCATGGTCAAGCGGGCGACGCGCGATCTCGGCTGCCGGCTGATCTTCGAGCCCGGCCGCCTGATCGTCGGCAATGCCGGTATCCTGGTCACCCGCGTGCTCTACCTCAAGCGCGGCGAGGCCAAGACCTTCGTCATCGTCGATGCCGGCATGAACGATCTCATCCGCCCGACGCTGTATGAGGCCCACCATGACCTGCGCCCGGTGCGCGAGCCGTCCCCGGGCGCCGCGCGCGCGCTGGCGGATGTGGCCGGGCCGGTCTGCGAATCCGGGGATTTCCTGGCGCTCGACCGCGACATGGTGCTACCGCAGGCCGGCGATCTGATCGCGGTGATGACCGCGGGGGCTTACGGCGCGGTCCAGGCCGGCACCTACAACACCCGCGCGCTGGTGCCGGAAGTGCTTGTTCGCGAAGCGGAATGGGCGCTGGTGCGGCCGCGCCTGGAGGTTGCCGACCTGATCGCGCTCGATCGCCTGCCGCCTTGGCTCTGATCCGCCCGCGAGCGGCTGAACCATATCGCGCTGGCGCTGTTTTGATCATGGGTGCCTTCCTTTTGCCCGCTAGCGCCGGTCTAGTTGCGTGTTAATATTAGCAATCGGCCAGATTCCCCTTGCTGGAGACATAGTTGACCGATCGGTCCCCGGACGCGCCGACCCCGCCCATTGCCTCGCCCCGCCCCGCCCCCGCGCGGGAGCCGGCCGGTGACGGCGTGCTGGCGCGGGCGCTCGGCCGCGCGCGCTGGACGATTTTCTGGGAGCGGCTGTGGCCGGCTTTGGCGTCGATCGCCACGGTGATCGGCTTGTTCCTTGCCGTGTCGTGGTTCGGCCTCTGGCTCTGGCTCCCGCCGATCGGGCGGGCCATCGGTCTCGGCGCCTTCTTCCTGCTCGCGGCCGCGGCCTTCGCGCCGTTCCTGATGCTGCGCATCCCGAGCCGGATGGATGGTCTGCGGCGGCTCGACCGCAACTCCGGCCTGCCGCATCGACCCGCCACCGCGATCGCCGACGAGATCGCCGCGCCGACCGAAGATTCGTTCTCCATGGCGCTGTGGCGCGCCCATGTCGAGCGGGCGCTGCGGGCGGCCAAGACGCTCAAGGCCGGCGCGCCGACGCCGCGGCTGGCGCGGCGCGATCCGTTCGCCGTGCGCGCCCTCGTGGTGGTGCTGGTGGTGGCGACGTTCTTCGCCGCCGGCGGGGAGCGGCTCAAGCGCATCGCCGCGGCCTTCGACTGGCAGGGCGTGATGGTGCCGGCCAATTTCCGCATCGACGCCTGGGTGAGCCCGCCGACCTATACCGGCCGCCCGCCGGTGATCCTGCAGGGATTGCGGCCCGGCGAGCCGGTGCAAACCGCCACCACGCTCTCGGTGCCGGCAGGAAGCATCCTCGTCATCCGCGCGACCGGGATTCATCTCGACGTGGTGGCGAGCGGCGGGCTCGCCGAGCCGGCGTCCGGGGCGCAAGGCGCCGGGGCCAAGGGCACCGAGGAACGGCGCTTCGTGATCAACGACGCCGGGGCGGCAACCGTGCGCGGCGCAGCCGCGAGCGACGTCACCTGGCAGTTCACCGCCATCCCGGACAAGCCTCCGACTATCGCGCTCGCCAAGGATCCCGAGGGTCAGGCGCGCGGCGCACTGCAACTCGCCTACAAGCTCGAGGACGATTACGGCGTCGTCGGCGCGCAGGCGACGTTCAAGCTGCAGAACAGCGAAGGCACTAACGGCCATCCCGCACGTGCGCTCTACGATGCGCCGGATTTCCCGCTGGTGCTGCCGCAGGCGCGCACCAAGAACGGCGTCGGCCAGAGCACCAAGGATTTGACCGAGCATCCCTGGGCCGGCGTCGACGTGGCGATGATCCTGACCGCGCGTGACGAGGCGGGCAACGAAGGCCAGAGCGCGGCGTTCGAATTCCGTCTGCCGGAGCGGCCGTTCGCGAAGCCGATGGCGCGCGCGCTCATCGAGCAGCGCAGAGCCCTGGCGCTCGACGGCGACGCCCAGGCGAGCGTGCTCACCGCGCTCGATGCGCTCACGCTGGCGCCGGAACGTTTCAACATGGAGAGCAACGTCTATCTCGGCCTGCGCTCCATCTTCTGGCAGCTGGCGCGCGCGAAGAGCGACGACCAGTTGCGCGACGTCGTTGCGCGCATGTGGGACATGGCGGTGCATCTCGAGGACGGCAGCGTCTCCGATGCCGAGCAGGCCCTGCGCGCGGCGCAGGAGGCGTTGCGCCAGGCGTTGGAGCGGGGCGCGAGCGACGAGGAGATCAAGAAGCTCACCGACCAGCTGCGCGCCGCGCTCGACAAGTTCCTGCAGGCCCTGGCGGAGCAGATGCGCAAGAATCCGCAGCAGCTCGCGCGGCCGCTCGATCCCAATACCCGCCAGCTGCGCCCGCAGGATCTGCGGAGCATGATCGACAAGCTCGAGCAGATGGCACGCTCCGGGGCCAAGGATGCGGCGCGCCAGATGCTGCAGGAGCTCCAGCAGATGCTGGAGAACCTGCAGATGGCCCGCCCCGGCCAGCAGATGGACGGTGACGGCGACGACGACATGATGTCGGCGCTCGACGAGCTCGGCGACATGATCCGCAAGCAGCAGCAGTTGCGCGATCGTACCTTCCAGCAGGGCCAGGACCAGCGCCGCGACCGCCAGCGCGGGCAGCGGGGACAGCAGGGTCAGAAAGGCCAGCAGGGTCAGCAAGGCGAGCAGGGCGACCAGATGGGCGACCTGCGCGAGAACCAGCAGGGGCTGCGTGACCAGCTCAAGAAGCTGATGGAGGAACTGCGCAAGAAAGGCTTCGGCCAGGGCCAGCAAGGGCAGGGCGAGATGGATCAGCTCGGCCGTGCGGGCGACGCCATGGGCGACGCCGAGGGCCAGCTCGGCGAAGGCAACGCCGACGGCGCAGTCGATTCGCAAGGCCGCGCACTCGAAGCGTTGCGCCGGGGCGCGCAGAATCTCGCGCAGTCGATGCAGCAGCAGGGCATGATGGGTCCCGGTCCCAACGGCCAGCCCGGCCGGCTTGGACCGCCGCGCGCCCAGCAGGAGACCGATCCGCTTGGCCGGCCATTGCGCGGGCGCGATTACGGCGACGACACCACGGTCAAGGTGCCGGGCGAGATCGACGTGCAGCGCGCGCGGCGCATTCTCGAGGAGCTGCGGCGGCGCTTCGGCGAGAATTTCCGCCCGCAGCTCGAGCTCGAATATATCGAGCGGCTGCTGCGCGATTTCTAGCAGTCACCTCGTTCAACGGACGCCGATTTGGCGCTAGTTCGCACGCCGCGCCGGGGCGGTGAGCGCGTCATGGACCGCGCGGCGCATGGCGCCGAGCGAGAACGGCTTGGAAATGACGTCGTGAATCAGCACGTCGAGACCGTGCGCACGCTCGCGCTGGTCGGCATAGCCCGTCATCAACAGGATGGTCACGCCGGGATGAGCGCGCGCGGCGGCGTGCGCGAGCGCAATACCATCCATGACCGGCATGCGGATGTCGCTGAGCAGGAGCTCGAACGCACCTCCTTCGCGCCCGAGCACGTCGAGCGCGTGGGCGCCATCGGTCGCCGTCATGACCTCGTGGCCGTCCTGTCGCAGCGCGCGCGCGATCAGGCTGCGGATCGCCTCCTCATCGTCTGCGATCAGAATGCGTGCCATGGGCTCTCCTTCAGCAGCGCAGTCCGGCACCAGCGGCCGGTCGCAGCCCCAAGCTCGCCCTGACGGTAGCGGGGCTCCGTTAACGAATCGGAACCGCGGCCGGCCCAACGGGGCGGGATGCGGGGAACCGGGGTTCCAGCAGGGCTGGCCGGGGTCGATGGCGGTCCGCACACGCCGACGGCATGAAAAGGCCTTGCCGCTGCTATAAAGCCCGAATCGAGGCGCCGTGCCGGCTCCCTGACAGACGGCAGATCAGTCGTATCGGCCGTTGCGAGGGGTCGCCATTGGCGGCTGCCGGCAGCAGCAGGCGGGGCGGCGCCCTCGGGGGGAGAGGCACGTGGTCCGGTTCGAGCATGTGGGATTGCGCTATGGCCTCGGTCCCGAGGTGCTGCGCGACCTTACCTTTCGCATCGATCCGCGCTCGTTCCAGTTCCTCACCGGCCCCTCCGGCGCCGGCAAGAGCTCGCTCCTGCGCCTCCTGTTCCTCTCGCTGCGGCCGACGCGCGGGCTGATCACCCTGTTCGGCCATGACATCGCGACCCTGAGCAAGGATGCGCTCGCCACGCTGCGGCGGCGTATCGGGATCGTGTTCCAGGATTTCCGCCTGCTCGATCACATGACCACCTACGAGAACGTGGCGCTGCCGCTGCGGGTGATCGGGCATGCCGAGGACAGCTATCGCGACGAGGTGGTGGAACTGCTGAACTGGGTCGGGCTCGGCGATCGCATGTCGGCGCTGCCGCCGGTGCTCTCCGGCGGAGAGAAGCAGCGTGCGGCGATCGCGCGCGCCGTGATTGCGCGGCCGCAGCTTCTGCTCGCCGACGAGCCGACGGGCAATGTCGACCCCAATCTGGCGCAGCGGCTGCTGCGCCTGTTCGTCGAGCTCAACAAATCCGGGACGTCGGTCGTCATCGCCACCCACGACGTCGCGCTGATGGATCAGTTCGACGCCCGTCGCCTGGTGCTGCACGAAGGCCGCCTGCATGTCTACGAATGACGCGGCAATGGTAGAGGAGCAATCGCGTGAGCCCGATGCGGCGGCCGCGCCGCCGGCGGAGGCGCTGCCGCGTTTCGACAGCCCTATCGTGCCGCAGGCGACGATCGCCGGCCGCGCCCTGGTCGCGGTGGTGGCCATCATGACCTTCCTGGCCTCGCTGACGACGGGGGCGGTGATGCTGGTGCGCGCCGCGGCCAGCGAATGGCAGGCTGATGTCGGGCGCGAGGTCACCATCCAGATTCGGCCCAACCCGGGCGCCGACATCGAGCTCGACGTCGCCAAGGCCGCCGCCATCGCCCGCAGATCGGCCGGTGTGGTCGAGGTGCGGCCATATACGAAGGAGGAAACGGCGCAGCTGCTCGAACCGTGGCTCGGGAGCGGGCTGCAGCTCGACGACCTGCCGGTGCCCCGCCTCATCGTCGTGCGGATCGCATCCGGTGCGTCACCCGATCTGACGCAACTGCGCCAGACCTTGACCGAGCAAATTCAAGGCGCAAGCCTCGACGACCATCGCGGCTTCGTCGAACGCATGCGCGCCATGGCCGGCGCCGTTCTCGCGCTCGGCATCGGCGTGTTGCTGCTCGTCTTCGTCGCGACCGTGCTTTCGGTCGCATTCGCGACCCGTGCCGCGATGGCCACCAATCGTCCGGTGATCGAGGTGCTGCATCTCATCGGCGCCAAGGACAGCTTCATCGCCGGTCACTTCCAACGGCATTTCCTGCTGCTGGGATTGCAGGGCGGGCTGATCGGAGGTGGCAGCGCCATCGCGCTGTTTGCGCTGACCGAGCTCGCCGGTGACCGGCTCGTCGGCACGGCGGGGGGTGACCAGTTCGCTGCG
>DASSJW010000605.1:0-8881 GCA_035690995.1 Xanthobacteraceae bacterium | reverse complement strand
GGCTGCACCACCTGCATCGGCAATTCGGGCCCGCTCGCGCCCGAGATCTCCAAGACCATCAATGACAAGGATCTGGTCGCCGCCGCCGTGCTCTCGGGCAATCGCAATTTCGAAGGTCGCGTCAACGCCGACGTGCGCGCGAACTATCTCGCCTCGCCGCCGCTCGTCGTCGCCTACGCGCTCGCCGGCTCGATGTATTCGGACCTCTTGAAGCAGCCGCTCGGCCTCGACAAGCAGGGCAAGAAGGTGTTCCTCAAGGACATCTGGCCGTCGAGCCGCGAGATCAACGGCGTCGTGCGCAAGACCATCAACAAGCAGATGTTCACCAAGAAATACGCCGACGTCTTCAAGGGCGACTCCAATTGGCGCAGCATCCAGGTCAAAGGCGCGCTGACCTACGGCTGGGACAAGAAGTCGACCTACGTGCAGAACCCGCCGTACTTCGTCGGCATGGGCCGCCATCCGGCTCCTCTCACCGACATCGTCGACGCACGGGTGCTCTGCCTGCTGCTGGATTCGATCACCACCGACCACATCTCCCCGGCCGGCTCGATCAAGGTCGATTCTCCCGCTGGCAAATATCTGATCGAGCACAAGGTGAAGCCGGCCGACTTCAATCAGTACGGCACGCGCCGCGGCAATCACGAAGTGATGATGCGCGGCACCTTCGCCAACATCCGGCTCAAGAACCAGATGGTGCCGGGAGTCGAAGGCGGTGTGACCGTGCATTTCCCGTCACGCCAGCGCATGTCGATCTACGACGCCGCCATGCGCTACAAAAACGACAAGGTCCCGCTCGTGATCTTTGCGGGCAAGGAATACGGCAGCGGTTCCTCGCGCGACTGGGCGGCGAAGGGGCCCAATCTGCTCGGCGTTCGCGCGGTCATCACCCAGTCGTTCGAACGCATCCACCGCTCGAATCTCATCGGCATGGGCGTGCTGCCGTTGTGCTTCGAAGAGGGCACATCCTGGCAGTCACTCGGCCTCAAGGGGGACGAGCAGGTGACGATCCGCGGGCTGCACGGGGAGATCAAGCCGCGCCAGCGCATGATGGCGGAGATCGTCGCCGCCGACGGCGGGCTCAAGCGCGTGCCGCTCATCTGCCGGATCGATACGCTCGACGAGCTCGACTATTTCAAGCACGGCGGCATTTTGCACTATGTCTTGCGGCAGCTGGTGGCGGCCTAGTGCGGTGGATTTGAAGCTCCTATCGTTTTGGCCGCAAGTTCGCTTAGGAACTTCAAATCCAAAAACCGCACTAGAATCATAAATTTGCTAGTGCCCCTTTGATTCCGAAGTTCGCATCAGAAGGCGACGCGGGAGTTTGCGAACTTCGGAATCGGGACACTAGCGCCGAGACTTCGGCTCACCTCGAATTGAGTGGCGGGTGATCGCATAGCTGACTATGAATAAGCGGCGGATCGACGAAACGGACCCGGTCTATCTGAGGCGGGAAGGATCGTGATGGTACGACGTTGTCTCGCCTACGCGGCGGTCGTCATTTGCTCCTCCGTGGCGCCGCACGCATCCGCACAAGCCGAACCGCGTGCCGTCATCGAATTGTTCACCAGCCAGGGTTGCTCGTCCTGCCCCGCGGCCGACAAGTTGCTCGGCGAGCTTGCGGCCGATCCGTCGCTGGTGCCCATCAGCGTGCCGATCGACTATTGGGATTATCTCGGCTGGAAGGATACGCTCGCGGATCCCCGCAACACCGCCCGGCAAAAGTCCTATGCGCATGTGCGCGGAGACGGACAGATCTACACGCCACAAGTGGTGGTGAACGGCAGCCTGCACGTTCTGGGCAGCGACCGGGCCGCAATCGAACAGGCCATCGCGAAGAGCCGCAAGAACGGCGCCATGTCGCTGCCGCCGGTGACCCTCACGTTCGCCGATGGCCGGCTGAACGTCGTCGTGCCCGATGTGGCGGAAGGCGATACGGGTGGCGAGGTCTGGCTGTACGGGCTGGTGAAATCGACCACGATCGCGATCGGGCGCGGTGAGAACAAAGGACGCTCGGTCACCTACCACAATGTGGCGCGGCGTTGGCTCAAGCTCGGCGATTGGAACGGCAAGGCCAACAGCTGGAGTGTTCCGGTGCAGAAGCTCAAGGGCGACGGCGTCGACGAAGCCGCCGTCATGGTGCAGAGCGGCACGGCGGAAAAGCCCAAGGCCATTCTCGGCGCCGCCCTGGCAGCCATCCACTAGACGAGAGCGTTCTCTGTTCTTGCAGGTCGTCGTTGCCGGGATGACCCGGCCGATCATCCTTGTCGCCAAGTCTTTTGCGAAGAGGGATGGACCCGCGGGTGACACCGCGTCGAGCTGTTGTCGCTCGTAGTGAATCAGACCAATCGCCGGATGCTGCGATCACGCGACCGCCGCCGCTCCGGGTGCTTCGTTCCTCGGTCGATTCTCGTCGGACAAGAAAAATGGGCCGGCTCAAAGCCGGCCCGAAGTCTTTGGTTTGAACCGTACGCGGAACTCTAGCTTCGATCTGACTTGCAGCAAGCTAGTGGGCCCGGCCTGCTCCGAACTCCGGGGGGCTGGGGGGTTGAGATATCCGGCGCCCAAACGCAGACCGGGCCCTGAGGCAACGTTCGATCATTCGCATTCCAGCTTGGCTCGTGGTTGGCCGGAATTGGGCAGTATTATGATTCCATTAACGAATTCGTGAAGCATGATCGACACTATGTCGCTGTTGCCGCCCGTTGTCGTGGGCGCGAACCGTTTCCACTTGCCGGCCGGTGCATCCGGCGCAATCATCGTCACAGCCATGTCACAGTAAAAGGAGGCGCCGCATGAGCCACGGCGATATCGAACCGAGCGAGTTTCACGGGGGCGCCCCGGCGGGCCCTTCGCCCTTCGCCCCCGCAAGCCGCGTGACGTTCGACCGGCGCGAGCTCAACCGTATTTTCAGCCTCTACGGCCGCAAGGTCGCGGCCGGTGAATGGCGGGACTACGCCATCGATTTTCTCAAGGACCGCGCGGTGTTCTCCGTGTTTCGCCGCGCATCGGAAGTTCCAATCTACCGCATCGAGAAAAGTCCTAAACTCGCGCGCCGGCAAGGCGCCTACAGCGTCATCTCCGCCACCGGTCTGATCGTGCGGCGCGGGCATGAGCTCGATCGCGTGCTGCACGCCATCGATACCTCGTTGAGCGTGGTTGCGGGCTAGCGCATTTCATCGCCGGGACAGTGATCGGCGCCGCGGCGCGCGCGATCAGCGCGGCACGACGGCTGGATGCCCGCCTGCGCGGCATGACAACGCGAGAAGATCACGGATCCGTCGTTGCGCCGGCTCCGAGCGGGCGCTGCATCAGCACGCTGTCGAGCCAGCGCCCGAACTTGAAGCCGACATTGTCGAAAGTGCCCACCATGCGGAAGCCGGCGCCGCGATGGAGCTCGATCGAGCCGGCGTTGGCGGAATCGCCGATCACCGCGATCATCTGCCGGAAGCCGGCCGCCTCGGCCTCGGCGATCAGCCGCTCGATCAGCGCGCGGCCAACGCCGCGGCGATGCGAGCGCGGCGCGACATAGATCGAATCCTCGACCGTCCAGTGATAGGCCGGCCGGGCGCGATAAGGCCCGGCATAGGCGTAGCCGGCGATCTCGCCTTCGATCTGCGCCACCAGGTAGGGATAGCCGCCATCCCGTAACGTGCCGAAGCGGCGCATCATCTCTTTTTCGTCCGGCGGTTCGAGCTCGAAGGACGCCGTGCCGTGGCGCACGGCGTGGTCATAGATCCCGGTGATGACCGCGAGGTCGTGCGGTTGGGCGGTGCGAATGAGCATTGGTGGAAATGGCGCGGACCGAGGACGGACGAGGGGATAGATTACAGAGAATGGCGGGGAGAAATAAGGTGCCGCCGACCGCCGTCCCGGCCTGCGTCAGCCTAAAAAGCAAAACGCCCCGGCGATGAGCCGGGGCGCTGCAATCCAGTCCTGTTCTTCCGCGTCAGCGGCGATCGCCGAGGAATCGCAGCATGAACAGGAACAGGTTGATGAAGTCGAGATAGAGCGTCAGCGCGCCCATCACGGCCTTGCGGCCGACGAGGGTGCCATCCTCCATCGGATCGTACATCTCCTTGATCTTCTGGGTATCCCAGGCGGTGAGGCCGGCGAAGATCAGCACGCCTGCGGCGGAGATCACGAAATCAAGCCCGGTGCTCTTGAGGAACAGGTTGACCAGCATGGCGATGATCAACCCGATCAGGCCCATGACCAGGAATGACCCTATGGCGGACAGGTCGCGCTGGGTCGTGTAGCCGTAAAGACTCAGCGCGCCGAACGAAGCCGCCGAGATGAAGAACACGCGCGCGATCGAAGCGCCGGTATAGGTGAGGAATACCGACGACAGCATCAGTCCGAGCAGGGCCGCATACAGCATGAACAGCGCGAACGCCGTCGACGGCGCCAGCGAGTTGATGCGGAAGCTGATCAGGAAGACCAGGCCGAGCGTCCCAAGAAACAGAACCAGCACCGCCGGTCCGCTGAAGATCGCTTGGCCGAAGGACGTCAATCCGACGATCGCGCCCGCGGCGTTCGTGACGACCGCGGCCTGGTAGGTGAACCAGGAAACGACGCCGGTGAGCAGGACGCCCATGGCCATATAATTGTAGACGCGGATCATGTAGGCCCGCAGGCCCTGATCGATCGCAACTGCCCGGTCCGCACCGACGCTGCGTCTGGCAGCCGCGTAGTTCCGGTCGAAATCCGACATGGAAGTTTCCCTCTCTCTATTCCGGCCCGCAGGCCGGATCATGTGGGCGCCTCGCCGGTGAGCGGCTGGCGTCCGATGCGCGGAATCTAGTGCGGGACGGGTTCCAGCGCCAGATGCCGCAGACGGGATTTGTTGATGTCAGCGTGCAGGCCGGCATCAACCCCGGCAAGTTACATTCTAGCAATCCAAGGGTGGCGCGAGGTTGTCGACAGGGCGCGGCGTGTTGTCGCTTGGCGCCCACCCGCGACCGACAGGTTACAGATTGCGCAGCACGGTCGCGGGTTTCTGGCCGAGCGCGGTGAAGGTGCCGACCAGTCCCAGCAGCACCGTTGCGGCAACCGCGCCGGCGGCGGCCGTGAGCAATGGGCCGGGCAGCCAGGCGAAAGGCAGATTCATCACCCTGGTAATGATTAAAGCGGCGGCGGCCGAGCCGGCCGCGACCCCGAACAGCGCGGTGGCGAGGCCGAGCGCGAGATATTCGAGCGCATAGGACGACAGCAGCCGCAGCCGCGTCGCACCGACCGTCTTCAGGATGACGGCATCGTAGACCCGGTGCCGATGTCCGGCCGCGAGCGCTCCGCCGAGTACCAGCACCGCGACGACCAGGGTGAGCACGCTCGCGCCACGGATCGCGAGTGCCAGGTTGGCCACGATATGGCCGACGGAATCGAGAGCCTCGCGCACGCGCACGGTGGTGACCGCCGGAAAGGCATCCGCCACGGCTTTGAGCAGCGCTCCCTCTTCTTCGCTGGTGCCGCCGCCGGGATAGGTGAGGGTGGCGATATGGGTATGCGGGGCGGCGCGGAAGGTGGCGGGCGAGAACACCATGACGAAGTTGATGCCGAGGCTCTGCCAATCGACCGTGCGCAGATTGGCGACGGTCGCGACCAGATTGCGGCCGAGCACGTTCACCGTGATCTGGTCGCCGAGCGCGAGGCCGAGCCCGTCGGCGATGCGTTTCTCCAGCGACACCAATGCCGGTCCCTGATAATCCGGCGCCCACCATTGCCCTTCGACCAGACGCGAGCCGGCGGGGACCGCGTCTCCGTAGGTAATGCCGCGGTCGCTCTGCAGCGCCCAGCTGGTGTTGGGCGACGGCTTCAGGGCTTCGGCGGCGACGCCCTTCGCTGCCACGATGCGCCCGCGCAGCATCGGCACGCGTTCGAGCGTCGCGCGCGTGGCGTGCGCGCGGATGAAAGCGTCGAAGCTGCCGGCCTCCGCCGCCGGAATGTCGACGAAGTAGAATGAGGGCGCCTTGTCCGGCAGCGCGGCGAGGAATTGCCGGCGCAGGTTGCCGTCGATCGCGATCACGGTCACCAGAACCGCGACGCCCAGACCGAGTGAGAGGACGACACTCGGCGTGATCGCACCCGGGCGATGGATATTGGCAAGGGCGAGCCGGACGACGGGAGAGGCTGGGCGCGGCAGGCGGCGGGCGGCCAACATGAGCAGCGCCGCCACCAGGCGCAACAGCACGAACACAGCGACGGCGGCGGCGACGAAGATCAGAGCGACGCGCCGGTCATAGGCGAGCCCGATCGCGACGCTCGCGAGCGCGCAGCCGACCAGGGCGGTCGCGACGATGTAGGGGCGCCGCGGCCAGTGCCGCTCGTTCGCGACCTCGTCGCGAAACAGCGCCGAGACCGGCACATCATGGGCGCGGCCGAGCGGCCATAACGCGAAGGCCGCGGCGGTCAGCAGGCCATAGAGCAGCGCAAGCGCGAGCTCACCCGGATGCACCGCTGGCGCGATCGGCAACGGCAGCATGCCGGCAAACCCCCAGGCGATGAGAAATGGCAGAGCTGCCCCGATGACGAGGCCCGGCAGGGCGCCGAGGGCGGCGATCACCAGCACCTGCGTCAGATAGATCCGGAACACGCGCGCACCCGTCGCGCCCAGCGCCTTGAGCGTGGCGATCGCGTCGCGGCGGCGGTCGAGGTGGCCCTTGACCGCGTTCGCCACCCCCACGCCGCCGACCAACAGCGCCGTCAGGCCGACCAGGGTGAGATACTGGGTGAAGCGCTCGACATTGCGTTCGAGCGCCGGCGAAGCATTGCCCCGCGATCGCACCTCCCAGCCGGCCTCCGGCAACTGCGCTTGTGCCGCGGTCGTCACCGCGCGCACCCCGGTATCGGTGGCGTCGTTGTCGGGCAGGCGCAAACGATAGTGCCAGCGCACGACGCTGCCGGGCTGCAGCAGTCCGGTTGCACGCAAGGCTGCTTCGCTGATGAGGAGACGCGGACCGAAGCCGATGCCGCCGGCGAGCTTGTCCGGTTCGGACGTCAGCGCAGCACGGATTTCGACGTGGGCGGCGCCCAGCATGATGCGCGCTCCCGGCTTGAGATCGAGCCGCGCGAGCAGTGCGGGATCGGCGGCGGCGCCGAAGACGCCGTCGTGGTGCGCCAGCGCCGCGGCGAGAGGCTGCGGCGGATCGAGCGCCACCTCGCCATAGAGTGGATAAGCGGCGTCCACCGCCTTCACCTCGACCAGCGCCGTGCGCCCGTCATCAGCGCGTTTACGCGCGTCTTCCGACGCGCCATCAGCGCGTTTACGCGCGTCTTCCGACGCGCCATCAGCGCGTTTACGCGCGTCTTCCGACGCGCTATGCGCACGCGCCATGGCGCGCAACGTGGCGGCGAGCGAGACCCGGCCGCGGCGGTCGAGAAACGCCCGCTCGTCCGCGCCTGCTTCGCGCAGGCTGAGCGAGAACGCCAGGTCGCCGCCGAGAATGACGCGGCCTTCGCGCGCGAGCCCGTCGGCCAGTCCGGCCGCGACCGACCCGATGCCGGCGATCGCCATTACGCCGAGCGCGATGCAGGCGATGAAGACGTAGAACCCGCGCAAGCCTCCGCGCAGTTCGCGCGCGGCGAAACGCAGCGCCAGCGCGAAGTTGTGGCTGAAAATGCGGCCTTGGTCGAGCGCCGCAGCCATCAGGCCTCCACTGTCTCGCGCCGCGACGCATCCTCGATGCGGCCGGAGCGCAGGCGCACGACGCGGTCGCAGCGTGCGGCGAGTGCCGCGTCGTGCGTGACGAGCACGAGTGTGGTGCCGCGCTGGGCATGGCCGGCGAACAGGAGGTCGATGATTTCCGACCCGGTGGTCTCGTCGAGATTGCCGGTCGGCTCGTCGGCGATGAGGATGGCCGGATTGGGCGCCAACGCACGGGCAAGCGCCACACGCTGCTGCTCGCCGCCGGAAAGTTGGGCCGGGTAGTGGTGATAACGCTCGCTCAGTCCCACGGCGGCGAGCTCGTGCGCGGCGCGCTCCTGGGCGGCATCGATGCCGGCCAGTTCCAGCGGCACCGCGACGTTTTCCAGCGCGGTCATGGTGGGGATGAGATGAAAGGACTGAAACACGATGCCGACATTGCGGCCACGGAAGCGCGCCAGGGCATCCTCGCTCAAGGTGCCGAGCGCCTCGCCCGCGACCACGACCGAGCCGGTGTCGGCGCGTTCCAACCCCGCCGTCACCATGAGCAGGGTGGATTTGCCCGAACCGGAGGGACCGACCAGGCCGACGGCCTCACCCTGGCTTATATGCAGGTCGATATCTTTGAGGATATGAACACGGGCCGCGCCGCGTCCCAGCGATAGATTGACGCCGCTGAGGGCGATCACACCGCCCGTGCGCCCAGACCGCGAGGTGTCGTGCATGTTCGGACGCTCTGTGAGGCCTTTGGTTGAGGCGGGGCGGCGGCTGCTCCGGTCATATGGGGGCTGGAGGGTCCCCGTCCAGCTATTCGCCGGGCTGGCGGCGGCGCTGGCGCTTGCCGTCGTGCTCACGGGGCGGGCCGAGGCGGCCGATCGCCCGGTGCGGATCGTGGCGCTCGGGGACTCGCTGACCGCCGGGCTGGGGCTGCCCGTCAACGCGGCCTTTCCCGCCAAGCTTGAACAGGCGCTCAAGGCCAAAGGCCTGGCGGTTGAGATTACGAATGCGGGGGTCTCGGGCGACACGGCGTCCGCCGGGCTCGCCCGCCTGGACTGGTCGGTGCCGGAAGGAACCGATGCCGTCATCGTCGAACTCGGCGCCAATGACACGCTGCGCGGGATCGATCCCAAAGTCACCCGTCAGGCGCTGGGGGAGATCGTGCGCCGCCTGCGCGGGCGGGGCATTGCCGTGCTGCTGACCGGCATGCGGGCGGCGCCCAATCTCGGGCCCGACTATGGC
>DASSJW010000604.1:0-2798 GCA_035690995.1 Xanthobacteraceae bacterium | reverse complement strand
GGTGGTCTCCTGGTCGCCGACGATGTCGGCAACACCATTTGGCGTGTCGCGCCCGCGCCCGCGAAGGCGGCCATGGGGAAGTGATTTTCGCGGGCCGTGCCGGCCGTACAACGCGCGGCATTGCGCGCCTTGGCTCCGCAGGCTGCGGCAGGTGATAACAACGGCAGTCTCGGCGACGGAGTCGTAGCCTACGACGAGGCGCCCGCGCCGGTCGTCGATGGCCGGAGGAATTTATGGCGTTTCCGTTTTTCACGATCGGCCATTCAACTCGCTCGGCGACCGAATTCATGGACTTGCTGAAGGCGCAGCAAGTCAGGGTTGTCGTTGACGTTCGGACCATTCCGCGATCGCGCTCAAATCCCCAATTCAACCACGACGTCCTTCCGCAGACGCTGGCGCAGGAGCAACTCCGCTATGAGCGGATCGCCGCGCTCGGAGGCCTGCGCGGAAAGCAGCATGAGGTTGCCCCAGGCGTGAACGCATTCTGGCAAAATCAGAGCTTTCACAACTATGCTGACTACGGCCTGACCGAGTCGTTTCATTCCGGCCTCGCGCGGCTACGTGCGCTCGGCCAGGAGGAACGGTGCGCCATCATGTGCGCGGAGGCGGTCTGGTGGCGATGTCACCGCCGCATCATTGCCGACTATCTGATCGCGGCGGGCGAGACCGTATTCCATATTCTCGGCAAGGATCGCATCGAACCGGCGCGGATGACCGCGGCCGCTCGACCCGGGCCGAACAAGTCACTGACTTATCCGGCCTCGGACGGGGCTGAAGCCACGCCGACAAACGGCTGACAGCAGGAAACGCACGAAGCAGAGGCCGAACTCGGTGGCGAATGCACGCAGGCACGCGCCTAGAGGGTGCACGACCTCGTATGCTTCATGTGCTCGAGCTGGGTCGGAATGATAACGCAGTCGTGGTGGCCGCCGTTGCTGGGCCAGATACCCACCAACTCGTCGGTCTCGGCATCGATGAACGCGATGCCGCTCGACTGCCGCTGGAAGCCGCTGAACACGCCGACCACGTACTTGCCGTCATAGGTGATGGCCAGGGTCTGCATGTCCGGCCCGATGCCCTGGATCTCCTTCTTGATCTTCCACGTATTGGTATCGACCACCATCACGCCGCTGCTGGCGGGCGAGGGGTGGAGAATCGAGAGGTAGAGCTTGGAGCTGTCCATGGAGAAGACCATGTGGAATGGGTTCGGATATTTCCCACGCCACAGCGGGTCCTCGATATGCGCGATCTTTTTCCAGTTGCGCGGATCGGGGTCGCTCGAATCGAAGACGGAGCAGTTGTTCTCGCGCAGATTGTTCATCATGCACAGGAAGCGACCGTCGGGAGAGAAGCCGACTTCGTGGCCGGGCGAGAAGATCTTGTCGAACGTGACCTCCCAGTGGTCGTTGTCGATCTTCTTGATCGGGTATTGGTTCGGCGCATCCTTGTTGAACTGGAGAAAGGCCACCGGCTCGAAATTCTTCTCGGCGTCCAGAATCGCCTGGCCGCCGCACAGCCGAACGACGGTCGACGCCCAGCGTCCGCTGGGGTGCCATATGGTGCCGTCAGCGCCGCAGAGACCGTGGACGTCGTCGCCGGGGATGGTGCCCTCTTCGACGAACAGTTCGCCCATCGGCACCATTTCCCATTCGATCTTCTGGCCCTTGGTGCCAAGATAGTCGTACTTGCCGGTTTTCGGATCGGGATAGATGCGGGATATCTTGAGGGTGCCGCCCTTCTGCCAGCCCTCGGCCAGGTTGCGGACGTTGGGCACCCAATCGTATTTGAGCGCGGCGATCACTCGCGAGGTGCGTCGGTCGAAGCACGCCGCGATGTCCTTCTGCCCGTCGGTGACGAAATAACGTTCCGCGGTCTTGGGATCGATGGTCACGTGGACGCCGAGGCCGAGGCCCGTCGTTTCCGCGACGTTTTCCATCAACTCCATTTGCGCGCCATCAAAGCGGACGCGATAGATGTTGAAGCCTTCGCCCGGGGTCTCGATATTGGTGGGGATGCCGTAGATCAGCGAATTCTTGCCGCCCTGGGTGCTGTTGATCCACTCGAAGCCCTTTGCCGGGTCCGCGCTGGGAAACGCGCACAGGTGATGCGAGATCGGATTGTAATCGCCGTAGTTCCAATACGAGATCCAGGCGAGGGCCCGGCCGGTCTCCAGGTTGACGGCGTAAGTGCCACCGCCGAGCTTGGTCGGCATCAGCAGCACCCAGTTGCCGAAATTGCGGCCGCGAACGTCGGCTTTGGGATTGACGAATTCACGATCGATCGGATGACGCTGCGCCTCGGTGTAGCTGCTGCCGCCGTGCTGGAGCCCCTGCGGCGGAATGCCTTGGCCCGTGATCATTGGATAGCCGAGCGTAACCGCCTCGCCGACCACCGCGGTGCCGGCAGCCCAGGTCAGGAGGCTGCGCCGGTTGAGCTTGGTCGGCGCCCTTGACGGCGGCTCGGCGACTTGCACTTTCTGCTGCTGCTCGCGGGCGATCTTTTCCTGCAGGTACTCGGAAAAGATTTCGTGATCCTGCTGCGTCACCTCGGCCTTGCGCTGGAGATAGCTCTGCTCCGGGCTCAGCGGCTTGGGCGCCGCGCCGCCTGGCTGGCTCTCGACCTCCAGCTTGGGAACGGGCGCATCCTCCGCGGCTTCCTTCATTTTTGGCTTGCGCGCGTCAGACATTGCCCAATTCCTCCGCTTCCCGTGTATAGAAAACCATTATTGCACAGCAATGTCGTTCGGGATCAAGGTCATCGGCTCCCCTATTCGCCACCGTCAACATTTCAATGGGGCG
>DASSJW010000603.1:0-10433 GCA_035690995.1 Xanthobacteraceae bacterium | reverse complement strand
GCGTGCATGCCTGCTGCGGCAATTGGCGGACTGAAGCGCCTTGCAGGTCCCGGCTTGCTTTTGCGCTCACCCCTCGCCAAGGTGCGGGCATGGATGACCGCACTGCTTCAGCCGGACAACACCCGCGCGATGTCCGCGTCGCCACCGTCCGCCACGACTGGACGCGGGACGAGGTGAGGGCGCTGTTCGCGCTTCCTTTCCCCGAGCTGATCTTTCACGCCCAAAGCATTCACCGCCACCATTTCGATCCCGCCGAGGTGCAGATTTCCACCCTGCTCTCGATCAAGACCGGCGGTTGCCCGGAGGACTGTGCCTATTGTCCCCAGAGCGTGCATTACGACACCGGCGTCAAGGCGGAAAAGCTGATGTCCGTGGATGCCGTGCTCGCTGAGGCGCGGGCGGCGAAAAATGCCGGGGCGAGTCGTTTCTGCATGGGCGCGGCGTGGCGCGAGCCGAAAGATCGCGATCTCGACAAGGTGTGCGAGATGGTCGCCGGCGTCAAAGCGACAGGACTCGAGACCTGCGCGACGCTCGGCATGCTGAGGGACGATCAGGCGCGGCGTCTCAAGGCGGCCGGGCTCGATTACTACAACCACAACCTCGATACCTCTCCGGAACATTACGGCGCGATCATCACCACGCGTACCTACGAGGATCGCCTTCACACCCTCGACCGCGTACGCGACGCTGGTATTCATGTCTGCTGCGGCGGGATCGTCGGCATGGGCGAGAACGCCGAGGATCGCGTAGGCATGATCGCGACGCTTGCTGCTCTGCCGGCGCATCCCGAAAGCGTGCCGATCAACATGCTGGTCAAGGTCGAGGGTACGCCGCTGGCTGCGGGCGGCGCACTCGATCCGATCGATTTCGTGCGCACCATCGCGGTCGCCCGCATCACCATGCCGAAATCGATGGTGCGTCTGTCCGCCGGCCGTGAGGATATGAGCGAGGAGACGCAGGCGCTGTGCTTCCTCGCCGGCGCCAATTCCATCTTCTACGGTCCGAAGCTTCTCACCACGGCCAATCCCGACCGCGATCGCGATCTGCGATTGCTGGACAAGCTCGGGCTCGTGCCGATGGGCTAGGGCTTTCCGGTTGGTGTATTCAAGCACTGCGTGTTCAGATGTGTCACCCGCGGGACCTGTCCATTCATCGCGATAATTGTTGCGACGAAGGTCCGCAATATTAAGGGGCTGCAAGTCGGATAAACCGCGACTTGTGGTGTCACCCCTGGCCACCGACGTTGCGATGCCGGGCCACGCCCGAGCAGAAAATGGGTTAACATTATCCGATGGATATCAATGCGATCTCGATCGGTCCCAATCCCCCCAATGATCTCCACGTGGTCATCGAGATTCCGCTGGGCGGAGCACCGGTGAAGTACGAGCTCGACAAGGCGTCGGGCGCGCTCAGGGTCGATCGATTCCTGCACACGGCCATGTTCTATCCCGGGAACTACGGCTTCATTCCGCACACGTTGTCGTCCGACGGCGATCCCTGCGATGTGCTGGTGGTGAGCCAGGTGCAGGTGGTACCGGGCGCGATCGTGCGCTGCCGGCCTGTCGGTGCGCTGCTGATGGAAGACGAGGCTGGCGGCGACGAGAAAATCGTCGCGGTTCCGGTCGACGCGCTCGCCCCGTTTTATTCCAACGTTCGCAGCTATCGCGATCTGCCGCCGATGATGTGCGAGCAGATCGCGCATTTCTTTCAGCACTACAAGGATCTGGAAAAGGGCAAATGGGTCACGATCGTGAAGTGGCTCGACGTCAAGGAGGCTGAAGCGCTGGTGCTCGACGCCATCGCACGGGCGGCAAAGACGCAGGCGGGCGGAAAGGTCACGCGAACTGCCGCACCAGAACGAGCCCCGCCAGCAGGCCGCCGACCGAAAGCGCGACGGAAAGGATGACGTAGAGTGCCGCTAGCCCAAGCTCGCCGCGTTCGTAAAGGAGAATGGTATCGAGGGAAAACGCCGAGAAGGTAGTGTAGCCGCCGAGAATGCCCGTCGTCAGGAACAGCCGCCAGTGCTGCGGGACGCCGCCCTTGAAGGCGAAATAGCCCACCAGCAGGCCCATCACCACCGAGCCGGTGACGTTTTCGAATAGCGTGGCGTAGTTGAAGCCGGTCCCGAGCAGGCGTGCGCTTGCGAGGTTGACACCGTGTCGGAGCGCGGCGCCGAGCCCACCGCCGAGAAATACGACCAGGAAACCCATGCCTCCTCCTTCGTCGTTTCGGGCAACAAAAAACCGCCTTGCGGCGGGTCATGGACGGACCCCTACCGCTACGTCGCGCGGTAGGAGTCATTAGCCTTTGCGGGCGGTTTCGGGGGACTCCATCCCCATCTCGGTCGACGCTAGCGGCGGGCAGCGGTGCCGTCAATGCATCGCCGCGGCGGCGCGCGGCATCAGCGCGCCGCGATGGCGGATGACTTTGGCGGCAAGGTGATGGGCGGCCGCTGCCGCCTCGGCCGGCCGCTTGCCGGACAGGCGCGCGGCGATATAGGCGGCATTGAAGCTGTCACCCGCCGCCGTGGTGTCGACCGGCACCACCACCTCGGGGACCGGGATGAATTCGCTTCGTCCCGCGGCGGCGACCAGCGCGCTGTTCGGACCGTTCTTGACCACGATCTCCGGGATCCCGAAGGCCTGCAGCCGCTCGACCGTGGCTTCCGGGCTCGGATCGCCCCACAAGACCGCTTCGTCGTCGTAGGTCGGCAACGCCATGTCGACGCGCTTCAATGCTTCCATGAACACCGTGCGGGTACGCGTCAGGTCTCCGCGCCAACCGCGCGGCCGGAAATTTCCATCGAAGGCGATCTTGACGCCCTGCTGCCGGGCCATCTCGACGAGAGCGAGGAAACGGCCGAGCCCGTTGTTGGAATAGAGCGACAGGGTAATGCCGGAAAAGTAGACCAGGCTGGCCTTGGTCAGGCCCTCGGCCACCCGCCCCCAGTCCGGCAACTCGAACAGTTCGCGCGCCGGCGCCTCGCCGCGCCAATCATACCGGCGCCGCGCACCCGCAGCGTCGGTGTCGACCACTACCAGGCCGGGCAGGCGACCGCGCTGGCGCAGCACCAGGTCGCCGGCGACACCCTCGGCCGTGGCGAGCGCGAGGATCGCCTCGGAATAGGCATCGTCGCCGAGCGCAGTCGCGAAAGCGGTATCGATCCCGGCTCGGGCGAGATAGACCGCCACGTTGAACGTATCGCCGGAGCAGCCCATTCCGAAGCGGCCATCGCCGCCGCGGACGAATTCGACCGTCGCCTCCCCGACGCAAACGGTCCGGGGTCGTGGCTCGCGCATGCTGTTGGTCATGGATTCCGGTATCCGGCGGCTGTGAGGAGCATGGCCCGGCCCGGCGGCCTTGGCAAACGGAGGCAGCATTGGCCCCCGCCAGCCAGACTTTCCCGATTAATGCTGGACCGACGCTAATGTTATATTATAACATATTGCTGAACCGGACCTTTCCCCCTCATTGCCAAGCCATGCCGACGCACGTCCACCCGCAGCACCACCATCATCCTCCGGGCCAGGGACATCCGCCGGCGGCGGTCTCGCCGTCCATCCTGCGGATGTCGATCGCGGAGCGGCTGGCGATCGCCGTCGCCCTCATCGCGCTGCTCTGGGGCGCGGTGGTGTGGGCGATGATGGTATGAACCGATGACCGCGGCGCTGCAATTCCGCGACCTCACGCTCGGCTACGACCGGCATCCGGCGGTGCATCACCTCGACGGCGTGATCGAGACCGGGGCATTGGTCGCCGTCGTCGGTCCGAACGGGGCAGGCAAGTCGACGCTGTTCAAGGGCATCGTCGGCCTGATCAAGCCGCTGGCGGGCCGCATCGAGCGCGGTGTTGGCGCCGCGCAAAAGATCGCTTATCTGCCGCAGGCCGCCGAGATCGACCGCTCGTTTCCGATCAATGTCTACGACATGGTGGCGATGGGGCTGTGGCGGCGGACCGGCCTGTTCGGCGGTATCGACCGCGACGCGCGGGGCCGGATCGAGCAGGCGATCGCCGCCGTCGGGCTCACCGGCTTCGAAGATCGCCCGATCGCCACGCTTTCCGGGGGGCAGATGCAGCGCATGCTGTTCGCACGGCTGCTGCTGCAGGATGCCCGCGTGATCGTGCTCGACGAGCCGTTCAATGCGGTGGACGCCAAGACCTCGGCCGATCTTTTTGATCTCGTGCGGCGCTGGCACGGCGAGCGGCGCACCGTGTTGACCGCTCTGCACGACATCGATTTCGTGCGCGCGAACTTTCCCGAAACGTTGCTGCTCGCGCGCAAGCCGGTGGCGTGGGGCCGCACCTCGACCGTGCTCACGCCCGAAAATTTGCTGGCCGCGCGCCGCATGTGCGAGGCCTTCGACGAGCATGCCGACCCCTGCGCCGCCGACGAAACCGTGGTCGCCGCCGTTCCCCACTCGGGTGCCTGAGCATGTATCCCGCCCCAGCGGAAAACAGCTCTGAGCCCCCGATCTCGGCCGATCTGAGATGGCACGCGTGGGAATGACGGAGAGAGGCGCATTCAGGTGTCCATGTTCAACGATCTCTTCATCGCTCCCTTCAGTGAGTTCGAATTCATGCGTCGGGCGCTTGCAGGCGCGCTGGCGCTGGCGCTGGGTGCGGGACCGATCGGCGTGTTCCTGATGCTGCGCCGCATGTCGCTCGTGGGCGACGCCATGGCGCATGCCATCCTGCCGGGTGCCGCAGTCGGGTTCTTGCTGTCGGGGCTCAGCCTGTTCGCCATGACCGCAGGCGGCTTGATCGCCGGCTTCGTGGTCGCCTTGTTGACGGGATTTGTCGCGCGCACCACCGAGCTCAAGGAGGACGCGGCGCTGGCGACGTTCTATCTGCTGTCGCTGGCGCTCGGCGTGACCATCATCTCGCTGAAGGGGACCAATATCGATCTGCTGCACGTGCTGTTCGGCAACGTGCTCGCGCTCGACGACCAGACGCTGCTGTTGGTCGCCGTCAATGCCACCATCACCCTGGTAGTGCTGGCCTTGATCTACCGTCCTCTGGTGATCGAATGCGTCGATCCGGGCTTCATGCGCTCGGTCAGCAGCGCGGGCGGACCGGCACATTTTGCATTCCTCGTCCTCGTGGTCGTCAACCTGGTCAGCGGCTTCCACGCGCTTGGCACTTTGCTTGCCGTGGGCATCATGATGTTGCCGGCGGCAATCGGCCGCTTCTGGGCGCGCGACGTCACCCTGATGGTTCTGATCGCGACGGCGAGCGGGGCGGCGGCGGGCTATGCCGGGTTGCTGCTGTCCTTCCACACCGGCGTCGCCTCCGGCCCGGCGATCATTCTCGTCGCCGGCGCGCTTTACCTGGTCTCGCTGTTGTTCGGCCGCGTCGGCGGCCTGGTGCGGCAGGCGTTCCCCGGCCGCCATCTTGAAGCCTGACGCGAAGCCAGCACCTGGAGGAGAATGCCATGCCGACCCGACGCCGGATGATGATCGCGATCGCCTGCGCGACGCTCCTGCCGGCGGCTTCCGCCCGCGCGCAGGAGAGGCTCCATGTCATTGCCAGCTTCTCGATCCTGGGCGACCTCGTGCGCAACGTCGGCGGCGAGCGCGTGCAAGTGGGAATATTGGTCGGTCCCAACGGCAATGCTCATGTCTACGCGCCATCACCCGGCGACGCCAGGAGTGTTGCCGACGCCAAGCTGGTATTCGTGAACGGCCTCGGGTTCGAAGGCTGGCTCGAACGGCTGGTCAAGGCCTCCGGCACCAAAGCGCCGATCATCGTCGCGACCAAAGGCATCAAGCCGCGCGAGCGTGTCGGCGAACGCGGTCACGATCACGACCATGGCACGGCGGACCCGCACGCGTGGCAGTCGGTCGCCAATGCCAAGGTCTATGTCGCCAATATCCGCGATGCAATGATCGCGGCCGATCCCGCCGGCAAGGATGTCTATGCAGCGAACGCCGCGGCTTATCTCGCCAGGCTCGACGCGCTCGAGCGGGAGGTGCGGGAGGTGATTGCCAAGGTTCCCGCCGACCGCCGCCGGGTGATCACGAGCCACAACGCCTTTGGCTATTTCCAGGACGCCTACGGGGTCGCCTTCACCGCGCCCCAGGGCGTGTCGACCGAGGCGGAGGCATCGGCCAGGGACGTCGCCGCCATCATCACCCAAATCAAGAAGCAGAAGATCCCGGCGGTCTTTCTGGAAAACGTGACCGACCCGCGCCTGCTGCAGCAGATCGCGCGCGAGACCGGAGCCAAAATCGGCGGCACGCTCTATTCCGACGCGCTGACCGACGATAAGGGCGATGCCACGACCTATATCGATCTGATCCGGCACAACCTGAAGCAGCTCGCCGCGGCGTTGGAGAGCTGAACAGGCATGTCCTGGATGTGGCGCAGCGCCGGAGTTCGCGACGATCCTGGGCCGGCAGTGCATCGCTTCGCGCTGCACTGCGCCCGGGACACGAACATCAATCGAGCGGTTCGACCCGCACGATCGAAGCGCCGTGGTTGTTGCCAACCCAGAAGGTCGGGGGCGTGGTCGAATTGTCCACGAACATGCGCCGCATGTTGGTGTCGCGCGGCAGCGGATATTCAACCGCCTCGCCGCTCTTGGGATCGAGCCGGACCACGCGGTCGCTGGTCATTCCGCCAGTCCACAACTGGCCGTTCTTGTCCCAGATCACGTCATAGGGCTGCGTGAACTTGGTCGGCAGCGGCCACTCCTGGATTCTCTCCTCCTTGGTATCGAGCATCGCGATCTTGTTGCCGCGATATTCCGCGAACCAGAAGCGGTCCTGGTCGTCGATGCGGCCGCGCCGGTTGCGCGAGAACGGCGTGCCGGTCTGATAGGCCGTGAATTTGCCGGTCTTCGCGTCGACCTTGACGACATAGTTCTTCTGGAAGTCGGTGACGTAGACGTTGTTCTGCGAGTCGGCGCGCACGTCGTAGATCGAGTAGCCCTGGCGGCCGCCGGGCAGGATGCTGAAAGGATCGAACTCCTCGAACTTCCCGGTGGCGAGATCGAGCCGCAGCAACGTCGACGGGCCGGCATCGTTCACCCAAAGCTTGCCGTCGACGTGCGCCTGGTTGGTCACCATATTGAGCTGCGAGTCGTCCTTGAGCCGCTCGGGCGGGAGCTGCCAGATCTGGAACTTCTCGGTCTTGGGGTCGAACCTGGCGACGCCGCCCTGGTACATCATGCCGAGCAAAAGATTGCCCTCGCGGTCGACGCCGAGATCGAGATTGCCGGTGGGAAAGCCCTTGCGCAGCTCGGGCATGGCGTATTCGGTGTGCTTGCCGGTCTTGGGATCGATCTTGCCCAGGAACTGCTCGCCGAAATTCGAATACCAAGCCTCGCCGTTCACGATGATGACGTCGTGCGGCTCGATGGTGGCGCGTGGCAGATCGTATTCCGTGATGATGACATTGGTGCCGCGGCCCTTCACCCGCGGCAGCGTCTTGAGTTCGAATTCGTGCTTCATCCCGGAGCTCAGATTGATGGTGGCGAGATACTCGGCCACCTTGCGGAAGCGTTCCGGATTGGCGGCGCGCGACTGGTCCACCCGCCGTTGCGGCTTGATCGGCTGGCTGACCTGGGCATAGCCGTTCATGCGGGCGATCACCTGCACGAACTCGTCGGCGTCATGACTCGATTTCACCACCCGCTCGAGGGTGTGGCAGCTCACGCAGTTGATGAGCTGGAGCTTGTCGTCGTCGGTGCCGGGGATGCTCATCATCCATTCGGCATTGGTGAGCTGCTTGCTCAGGTTGCGGGTCTTGCGCAGCTTGAGGTCGGCGCTGGCGGGCTGCCCCGCCGCGACATCGGCATTTTTGGGGCCTTCGAGGTCATATCCGACCGCGCGAATTTGCAGGCCGTAGCGGCCGGGCGCGAGCCGCGCCGCCGGGAAGCTGTAACGGCCCTGCGCGTTGGTGATGACGCTGACGGTGATGTTCGAACCGTCCTTCTTGGCGCTGACGATCACGCCTTCCATCGGTCCTTCCTCTGTCGAGGCGACCTGGCCGGCGAGTGCGGCCGCGCCGTCGGCGCCTTGCGCCGCGGCAGGCGGAATGGAGTTTGCAAGTAAGAGGGACAACGCGGACGCGGCACCGACGACCAAAGCAATGCGTCGCAATAGCATCGCAGCCTCCCTGAATCCGACCTTGGCTTAGGGACGCACTGCGGCCTCGCCGCTGCGGCCCGAACGGTCTTGTTGCCAGCGTAGGGCTGCACCGGCGAGCCGGCAAGCGGGTTTCAGGCGGTTGGGATCTATCCCGGTTCAGCGGTCACATGAACTTGCTCACACCGTGGTCACTTCGAGATGCCGAGCGCCGCCAGCAGGCGGCGTTTTTCTGCGACGTCCTGATCGAGGTTGCGCGCGAGCGTCGCGCTGTCGCCGTAATAGTCGTCGGGTTGGAACGCGCTCCTGGCGACACGGGCATAGGCGTCGGTGTGGGCGGCGGCCCGGCAGCCGTCGGCAAGCTTGGCCTTGACCTCCGCCGGCAGCCCGGCGGGCCCGACCAGCGCGCCGAAGCTCAACGGCGCGATGTCGAAGCCTTGCTCTTTCATGGTCGGCACGGCGGGGATCGCCGGATTGCGGGCGGGAGCGAACAGGCCCGGCATGCGCAACCCGCTGGTCGCGACGGTGGATAGCGGCACCGCGGCAAAGTCGATCTGCCCCGCATGGGTCATCTGCACGGCTTCGGCCGGACCCTTGAACGGCACCGGGTTGAATTCGACATTCGCCATTCGCGCGAACTCTATCATCGCGAGGTGCGGAATCGTCGCGGTGCCGGGGTGGCCGTAGTTGAGGCCGCCCGGCTTGGCTTTGGCGGCGGCGATGAGATCACGCGCGGAGTGGAAGGCGGAGTCCGGCCGCCCCACGATCACCTGCTCGTTCTTGAAGGTCTGACAGATCGGCTCGAACGATTTGTGCGTATAGCCGGCCTGCATATCGGTCAGCGGAAGCACGGTGAGGGAGACGGCGGCGCCGTGCAGCAGGGTGTATCCGTCCGGCTTGGCCTGCGCGACCGCGGCCGTCCCGATCACGCCTGAGGCGGCGGCTTTGTTGACGATGATGAAGCGTCGGCCGAGCTGCTGGGTGAGGCCGTCGGCCAGCACGCGGCCGAGCAGGTCGGCGGTTGCGCCCGGGCTCGATGGGACGGTGATCTCGACAGGGCGCTCAGGGTAGCCTTGCGCCAGCGCGACCTCCGTCATGCCGATCGCAGCCGTGGCCAAAGCTGCGGCAATTCCCTTCGGTGCCATCGATTTCTCCCGCATTTCCGGCGATTGGGGAGTCCGGCGCCGACGATAGCATCCGCGGTCGGATGCATATATACGGTGGCCAAACGGAGTTAAGCGATGTCCGACAAGGTCCCCGTCACTGTGCTGACCGGCTATCTCGGCGCCGGCAAGACCACCCTGCTCAACCGCATCCTGTCCGAGCCGCATGGCCAGAAGTACGCCGTCATCGTCAACGAATTCGGCGAGATCGGCATCGACAACGATCTCGTGGTCGGCGCCGAGGAGGAAGTTTTCGAGATGAACAACGGCTGCATCTGCTGCACCGTGCGCGGCGACCTCGTGCGCATCATCGACGGGCTGATGCGCCGGAAAGGCAAGTTCGACGCGATCATTGTCGAGACCACCGGCCTTGCCGATCCGGCGCCAGTGGCGCAGACGTTCTTCATGGACGAGAATGTCGGCCGCAAGGCCAAGCTCGACGCCGTCGTGACCGTCGCCGACGCCAAGTGGCTGCAGGACCGGCTCAAGGATGCGCCGGAGGCAAAGAACCAGATCGCGTTCGCTGACGTCATCCTGCTCAACAAGGCCGATCTGGTGACACCCGGCGAGCTTCACGAGGTGGAGGCGCGCATCCGCGGCATCAATCCCTATGCCAGGCTGCACCGGACCGAGCGTTGCCGCATCGCATTGCCCGAAGTGCTCGGCCGCAACGCGTTCGATCTCGATCGCATCCTGGAAATCGAGCCCGAATTCCTGGAGGGCGACGGGCACCACCATGCACACGATCACGATCATGACCATCATCACGGGCATGACCACGCTCACAGCCATCATCACGATGGTGGGCTGAAGCATTATCACGATGAGGAGATGCAATCGGTCTCGCTGCGCACGGAAAGGCCGCTCGACCCCGACAAGTTCTTCCCGTGGGTCCAGGACCTCGTGCAGAAAGAAGGGCCGAGCATTCTGCGCTGCAAGGGCATTCTCTCCTTCAAGGATGACGACGAGCGCTTCGCCTTTCAAGGCGTCCACATGATCCTCGACGGTGACCATCAGCGGCCCTGGAAGCCGGGCGAGAAGCGCGAGAGCCGTCTTGTCTTCATCGGCCGCAATCTGCCCGAGGACAAGATCCGACAAGGTTTCGAGAGCTGTCTGGCGTGACGCAAGTGAGCGTCCCGGCCGAGCGAGCGCCGCGATCCCAACTTGGAATACCGCGCTTCGC
>DASSJW010000602.1:0-3922 GCA_035690995.1 Xanthobacteraceae bacterium | reverse complement strand
GTTCCAGCATCTCGGCTACGGCCCGCAGCGGAGTCGACCGCGCTTGCTGTGGGCGGAATGCAAGGACAGCGATGAAATCGCCGAATTGCGTGCCGCCCTCCTTCAGGCTTATGGACACACCGACGAGAGGCCATTTCGGCCACATGTGACGGTGGCTCGGATTCGTGGAAACGGAAGGGCTATTGCCAAAGAACATCCCATTGATCAGGGCTTGTCGCTCACGCAGCGCGTTGACTCTATTGAGCTCTTTCAATCTCCTCCTCCCGGCGGGAGCGGCTATCAGGTCCTTGCGTCGTTGCGACTTGGCGAAACGCGGCACGCCGAACCGGCCACGTAGTTTCTCGCGCTCGTGGCTAGGTGCCGCCGTGGACCCCGCCTCTAACGCGCCGCGTTTTTTCGTTGCTGCTCGAAGTCATTGACCGGATCGTCGCCCTCCGGGCTGGGCATCGTACCGAGGTCGCTTCTGGTAATCGCAGGGCGGATTGCGGGGAAATCATCGGCAGTGATGGTTTCCCGCGTCAGGAGCAACTCCGCGCCCTTGTCGAGATCTTGCCGCCGCGACTGGAGAATTTCGGTCGCACGGTCAAAAGCTCGAGTGATGATATCGCGCACTGCCAAGTCGATCTCGCGCGCCGTCGTCTCGGCGGCTTGCAGGCGATCGGCTGGGGCACCCGGCAAGAATGGATGCTGAGGTGGTGCGTAAGTCCGCTGACCGATTTTCTGGTCCATGCCGTGTCGAGTGACCATCTCCAGGGCGATTTCAGTGGCGCGCTGGAGGTCGTCGGCTGCCCCGGTCGATACATTGCCGCCAAAGACGAGCTTTTCCGCGGCGCGACCGCCCATGAGCACGGCGATCCGGTTCTCGAGATCGCTTGCGGCCAGCAGAAAGCGGTCTTCCGTCGGCCGCTGGATCGTGTACCCAAGCGCGCCCACGCCGCGAGGAATGATCGAAACCTTCTGAACCGGATCGATTCCCGACAGGCTCGATGCAACAAGGGCGTGGCCCATCTCGTGATACGCGACGCGGCGGCGTTCCCCCGCGCTCAACACCCTGCTCTTCCTCTCGGTGCCGGCAACGATTCGTTCGATCGCCGCGGCAAAGTCATCGAAGGTCACACTCGTGCCATTGCGGCGCGTGGCGATAATCGCGGCCTCGTTCGCGAGGTTGGCGATGTCTGCGCCGGTAAACCCAGTGGTGAGTCCTGCAATCGCGTCAAGATCGATTGATGGCGCGAGACGCACCTTGCGAACATGGACCTTGAGGATTTCAAAGCGACCTTTGCGATCAGGCCGATCGACCAGAACCTGACGATCGAACCGCCCTGCCCGCAAAAGAGCCGGATCGAGAATTTCCGGCCGGTTGGTGGCAGCGAGGAGTATGACGCCGACGCGGGGGTCAAACCCGTCGAGCTCTGCAAGCAGTTGGTTGAGCGTCTGCTCCTTTTCGTCGACACCGCCGAATGCGCCTGGCATGCGACTGCGACCCAGGGCGTCGAGTTCGTCGATGAAGATGATGCATGGTGCCGTCCGCCGAGCCTGCTCAAAGAGATCACGCACGCGGGCAGCCCCGACCCCAACAAACATTTCGACGAACTCGGAGCCCGAGATCGAGAAGAACGCAACACCAGCTTCACCGGCTACGGCGCGCGCCAGGAGCGTCTTTCCGGTGCCCGGCGGTCCGACCAGGAGAATGCCTTTCGGCAGTCGGGCGCCCAAGCGTCCGTAGGATTTCGGGTCACGCAGGAAGGCGACGACTTCTTGCAACTCGAACTTCGCTTCGTCCACTCCGGCGACGTCCTTGAATGTCACCTTCGTGTCAGTCTCCACATAGACTTTGGCGCGCGACTTTCCGACCGTCATGAGACCGCCGAGCCCCTGTCGTTCGGCGAACCGTCGAAAGATCATGGTCCAGATCAGATAGAAAATAGCCGCGGGCACAACCCACGCCAGAATAGTCGCGATCAGTCCGCCCGACGGAGCACCCTTGACCAGGACATCATGGGCCGAAAGCTTGTCCGCAAGCTGCGGCTCGACGCGCACCGTGTAGAAAGCGCGCCTACCGCTGGGGAGCGCCTCTTTCAAAATGCCTTCGACCGACTCCGCCCCAACCGTGACCTCGGCGACTTTCCCATCACTGAGTAGTCGCTCGAAGCTGCTGTAGGGAATGGTTTCGATCTGAGAATAGCTCGCCCAGAAATATTGGACGAGCAAGACACCAATCACGGCGACAACAGTATACCAGATCATGATCTGGCGCTTGCGGAATTCCGTTTCCATGTCGCGCCGCCGCCTTAAGAGCGATTTCGAGGAGACGTCTGTCCGATTAACTCTGCATATTGTTTGTTTTTTCGCTTGGAATGCGAGAGGGCGTTTTGATCTCCATCAACGTCTAAGAGGATTACAGACCTGAGAGGCGCCCGCAGCTGGCTCCGGGTGGACTCCCCGGATGGGGGGTGCCCAGGCGTGGTGCATTTGATCCAGCGAAAAACAGAGCATCGAAGGTAAGATCGCTCAAGGAATTGCGCATAACGACATTGGCGGCTGACCATTGAGTTTCTTGGATGGACGCGGGGAGAGAGATACGGTCATGCACACACATATTCACATTCCCACGGGCGGGTCGGACTTGTCCAAGGAGCCGATCCAGTACGGTACCGCCCTGGCGAGATGTTAACGCCAAGGTAACCGGGGTAACGGTTTCAAGTCCGTTCCATCCTTCGCGGTCGATCCTGACGCCTGACTCAGATCGACCAGGACGCCGCCGGCGCAATGGGCAGCTTGAGCCCGTCACAGGCGACGCGAGCCTCCACTCCATGCTCAAGGCCGAGCTGCCGCACGACATCTTCAACTTGGCCTGGCTTACCGCGCACGATCTGCGAACCGCAGTGGGTGAAAATCGCAAGGCGGACCCTTGCCTTCTCGCACCAGCCGAGCTGAAAGGTGATTGGAGCGTGCCCGATTGCGATTCCATTCTTCTTGCGCACCATCGAGCGTCTCATGCTCGCCCCGTCGCCGATGTAGAGGTCGATTCCGCGAAGTGCCGCTGAAGCATTGGGGAACTCGGCCACGTCAGGCAAATAGAAGAAACTGCTGTTTCCAGCCGAGACGCGATATCCGACGGCCGGCGCCCGGATCGAATGTCGGACTGGAAACGCCTCGAATCCTAATCCGCCGATTGTCGCGGATTTTCTTAGCGGCATTCTGTGCCGGTCGTAAATTGGATAGCGATTGAGCAGCTCCCATGTTTCCTTGGTGGCGTAGACCGGACACGGAGCGCCTTCGGCAAGGCCCGACGCATGATCGGGATGTGCATGTGTGAGTACGATCGCAGTCGGCGCGATCGCGCAGACCCGCCCCAACCAGTCCGTCCCACAGTCGATCATGACACGAGTGTCGTTGTAGTGAACGAGCAACGAGCTGTGGCGTCGATGCCGCCGGGAACGGAGCTTGATTTCACCCCGAGTGCCGAGGAAGGTTAGCTCAATTGTACTAATATTTGCTCCCACATTGATCACCAAACCGAATTTAGGGTCTCCCGCAGGGGAACCAGTACAATGGGGTTTCATCTACGCGAATGTGCAAAACGCGGCTCACCTCCCCGTCGTTGAATGCCCCGACGATTGCCGCGGCAAGGCAAAGCGGGACGCCTGCAGTATCAGGCTTTCGGCAGCATGTCCCGCTTCCATGTACACGTAGCCGCGCCCCCGATTTCCGTACTTCGCGACCGGGCGCTCCAACGCAACTCCTTTGATCGGTTCCTGTCCTGACCGGCCATGATCAGGTCGACCCCGGAAGCGTGCGAACGATCTCCTTGAACCGATCCCATTCCGTCGCCGCCCAAATTTCAGTTTGCGCATGGCCGAACGTGCGAATGAGAGCTAAAACGCGTGTCGCTGTCTCGATGCCGTCGGCCAGGAAGACA
>DASSJW010000601.1:0-2116 GCA_035690995.1 Xanthobacteraceae bacterium | reverse complement strand
ATCGGGCCATCCCGGCCTGCCCATGGGCGCGGCCGACATTGCAACCGTGCTGTTCACGCGGTTCCTGAAATTCGACCCCGCCGATCCGGCCTGGCCCGACCGCGACCGCTTCGTGCTTTCGGCCGGCCACGGCTCGATGCTGATCTATGCGTTGCTGCATCTCCTCGGCTACCCGGGCATGACCATCGAGGAGATCAAACGCTTTCGCCAGCTCGGCTCGCTCACGCCCGGCCATCCCGAACACTTCATCACCGCGGGCGTGGAGACGACCACCGGCCCGCTCGGCCAGGGCGTGGGCAACGCCGTCGGCATGGCGATCGCGGAGCGGCACTTGGCCGCCGAGTTCGGCCACGAACTGGTAAACCACCGCACCTACGTGCTCGCCTCCGACGGCGATCTCATGGAGGGAATCAGTCAGGAGGCGATCGCGCTCGCCGGGCATCTGAAGCTCGACAAGCTGATCGTGCTGTTCGACGACAACGGCATTTCCATCGACGGTCCGCTGTCGCTTTCCGATTCGGTCGACCAGGTGAAGCGTTTCGAGGCGGCGGGCTGGGCCGCCACGCGCGTCGACGGCCACGATCCCGAGGCGATCGCCCAAGCCATTGCCGAAGCGCAAACCGCGGGGCGGCCCTCGCTGATCGCCTGCCGCACCACCATCGGCTTTGGCGCTCCGAGCAAGGCCGGCACCGAGAAGAGCCACGGCTCGCCGCTCGGCCCCGACGAGATCAAAGGCGCGCGGGAACGGCTGGGATGGCACGAGCCTCCCTTCGTCATTCCCGCCGACGTACTCGACCTGTGGCGCACCGCCGGCCGCGCCGGCAAGAGCGCCCATCAAAGCTGGAACGACCGGCTCGCAGCCACCCCGGCCGCTCGCCGCGCGGAATTCGAGCGCCGCCTTCACGGCGAACTGCCGAAAGATGAGCTCGCGGCGGCGGTGCGTTCGGCGAAGGAGAAGCTCGCCGCAGCGCCGAAAGAGATCGCGACCCGCGCCGCATCCGAGAGCGCGCTTGAGAGCCTGACCGCGGCGGTACCGGAGATGGTCGGCGGCTCCGCCGACCTCACCGGTTCCAACAATACCCGGCCCAAGGGCATGGCGGTTCTCTCCGCCGCCGACTATTCCGGCCGCTTCATCCATTACGGCGTGCGCGAGCACGGCATGGCGGCGGCCATGAACGGCATGTCGTTGCACGGGGGGATCATCCCCTATTCCGGTACGTTCCTTGTCTTCTCCGATTACTGCCGGCCGGCCATCCGGCTGGCCGCGCTCACCGGCGTGCGCGTCATTCACGTGATGACGCATGATTCGATCGGGCTCGGCGAGGACGGCCCGACGCACCAGCCGGTCGAGCATCTCGCCGCATTGCGCGCGATCCCCAATCTCTTCGTCTTCCGGCCCTGCGACGCGGTCGAGACCGTGGAATGCTGGCAACTGGCGCTGCAGAATTCGGATGCGCCCAGCGTGCTCGCCCTCACCCGCCAGAACCTGCAGCAGTTGCGGCTTGGATACGACGACAACAACCGGTGCGCTGCCGGCGCCTATGAGATCGCAGCCGCCGAGAAAAAAGCAGCCGAGGTCTCGCTGTTCGCGACCGGATCGGAGGTCGCCATCGCGGTCGAGGCGCGCAAGCTGCTGAACGAGCGCGGCGTTGCTGCGCGCGTGGTTTCGGTGCCCTGCTTCGAGCTGTTCCGCGCCCTTCCTGGCGCCGAGCGAGAGAAGGTGCTCGGCGCGGCCAAGGTCAAGGTCGCGGTCGAGGCGGCGGTGCGCCAGGGCTGGGATGAGATCATTGGCTCGGACGGCGTTTTTGTCGGCATGACCTCGTTCGGCGCGAGCGCACCCGCCAAGGACCTATACAAGCATTTCGGCATCACGCCGGAAAAGGTCGCCGACGCGGCGCTGGCTAAACTGGGGAGAACTTAAAGCCGGCGCGGGGCGCGATTATCTACGGTGCATGCCGCCAAGGGAGACCGGCGGTCACGGGGAGCGAAGGAGTCGGGAATGTCAGTTCGTGTCGCCATCAACGGGTTCGGTCGCATCGGTCGCAACGTGCTGCGCGCCATCGCCGAAGCGGACCGCGACGACATCGAGGTCGTTGCCATCAACGATCTCGCGCCG
>DASSJW010000600.1:0-7010 GCA_035690995.1 Xanthobacteraceae bacterium | reverse complement strand
GCCACCGCCGGTGCGCCGCCGGAATCGCCGGTGAAGAGCTGCACCGGCCGGCCGGCCAGCACATTGTTGCGCTCCTTGAGATAGAGCGTGAGGCCCTGCTCCATCTGGATGCCGCCGGATGCGAGCGGACCGGTCTTCACGATGAGAAAACCGATCTTCATCGGTGCGCCCTGGGCGCGCAGGATCGCGGGCGCGGCAATGAGGGCGCTGGTCCCGAGCATGCCGGTCAGGACGGTTCGGCGATGGACGTTCATGCGTTGACTTCCTCCCTTGGTTCGGCCCGTGGGATGGGTTTCTCCCATCACTCTTCTGCGCATGGCCGAGCATCATCTTTGCATATCGCGCCAAATTTGTCGCGTGGCGCGGGCGCCGGCGCCACCCCCTAGGTGATTAATTTCCCGTAAGAATTACCCCTTCTTGGGGGGAATGATCGGCAACAGCAGGTAGGGCTGTTTGTCGCGGCCGAAGTGCAGGCTGGTGACGCCGCCGAACACGTCGGCGGGCCGGTCGCGTGGGTCGTCGTGCAGGAACGGACCGCAGCCCGTGAGCTCGTTCTTGAAATTCGACAGCTTGCCGCCGCTCGGGCCGGCATAGACGTAGTCCTTGCCGCGAATGCTCAAGCCGATGCGGCAGCCCGCCGGGACCACGATCGAGGTCGGCCAGATCTCGATATCGAGCTCGGCCACCTCGCCCTTCTTGAGCGGCTGCTCCTTGTCGTGGCTGTGGTAGGGCCGATAGGGGGTGGACAGCTTCTTGTCGAGCTTGCGGTGCGACGCGCGCAGCCAGCCCTGGCCGATCGGGGTGTGCGGATCGATGGCGCCCTGGAACACCACCTCCTTGAGGTCGCCGGTGAACACGCGCAGCACCACGAACAGGTCGGCATCCCTGGTGGATGACGAAACGAAGAGCTTGAGCGCCGACGGCCCGGTGATCTCGGTGTCGTTCGCGAGCGGCTCGGTCAGGAACGTGACGCCGTCGCCCATGGCCTCGAACGCCTTCACCGTCTTCGCGGTGACGCGTTTCGGCGTGAGCGCGCCGGCCGCCGGATCGAGGTAGAGCTTGGTCCACTTCGTGCGCTTGAGCGGCCATTCGTTCTCGGCGCGCGCCACGAACTTCTCGCCGGGATGCCGGATCTGCAGCTGGACTTTCGGCTGCTTGTCCCAGCCGTTCTTCTTGCCGTGCAGAAAGTAGTCGAAGAAGCGCAGCTGCAGCTCGCGCCCATAGTCGGTGTAGAAATGGGTCCAGTGCTCGATGCCGTGCACCTCGAGCCACTTGTCCTTGGCGGCCGCGCGCACGAAGCCCTCGAAATTGCCGCGCGGATGGAGGGGCTGGCCGCCCCAATTGGCGGCCGAGAGCAACGGCGTCTTGACCTTCGACCACACCGGCGAGCGCGCCCGGTGGTAGTCGTCGTCGAGCGGATGGGCGCGGATGTCGTCGCCGAAGGCGCTGCGGTTGCGGGCGAGCTCGGCCTCGGACAGGGTTTCGGGCCCGCAGACGAGCTCGCCATGGACGCGGGAGCGCTTGCCGCGCTCGCCCGCGCCGTATTGCACCGTCTTCACCTGCATGTCGTACCAGTTTTCCCAGAACGTGCAGACGATGCCGCCGTGATGGGTCATGTCGCGGTACCAGTCGGCGGCGCCCTCCCAGATGCACATGGCGGCGAGGTGCGGCGGCTGCAGCGTGGCCACGTGCCACTGGTTGATGCCGTAATAGGAAATGCCGTTGAGCCCGACCTTGCCGTTCGACCAGGGCTGTACGCCGGCCCACTCGATGCAGTCGTGGAAGTCCTTGGTCTCGCGCGGCGAGAAATGATCGATGACGCCCGGCGAGCAACCGCAGCCGCGGGAATCCACGCGCACGCAGGCGTAATCGTGCGGCACCCATTTCTCCGGATCGACCACTTCCCAGCTCTGGTAGAGATTGCTGGAGCCGGCGGTGACGTCGGGATGTTTTTCCGCCATGCGCTGCCACGCACTCGGATAGCCGTCCTGGAAGGCGAGGCCCTTGGCGTAGGGGCCGTAGCTCAGGATCACGGGATAGCGGCCCTCCTGCACCGGCCGAAACACGTCGGCGCGCAGCACGAGGCCATCGTCCATCTTGATCGGGACGTCCCAGTCGATGCGCATGCCGTCGCGCACTTCGCTGCGATGCCGATGGGTCTTGCCAGCCGGCGCTTTGGCGCGTGCATCTTCGAGCGAAGTCATTGCCGTCCTCCCGTATGGCTCCCGCCTTGGCTATCATGCCCGCCGCGACGGGCCCAAGCCGCGGTGCGTTTTTCGTGCGGGCAATATAGTATGATAGCAACACGTCCATCACAATTTCCGCAGGGGGGAATACGATGAAGCTGTTTTCGTTCTGGCGCTCGCTTGCAACCTATCGCGTGCGCATCGCACTCAACCTCAAGGGGATCGTGCCGGACGAGGTCATTGACATCGACTTGATCAAGGGCAAGCAGCGCGAGGATGCGTTCCGCGAAGTCAATCCGCAGATGGTGCTGCCGGCGCTGGTCGACGGCGACGGTCCGGTGCTGTTCCAGTCGCTGGCGATCATGGAATATCTCGATGAGACCCATCCGCAGCCGCCGCTGTTGCCGAAAGATCCGCGCGGCCGCGCCCGCGTGCGCGGTCTGGCGCAGATCGTCGCCTGCGACTCCCATCCGCTGCTGGTGCCGCGGGTGCGCGAATATCTCGAGCACGAGCTCAAGCTCGACGAGCCGACGCGGCTGAAATGGATCCAGAACTGGATCGGCGCCGCGCTCAAGGCGTTGGAAACCAATCTCGCCAGCTCCAAGGAGACCGGCCGCTACTGCCACGGCGACGCCATCACCATCGCCGACATCTGTCTGGCAAGCCAGGCGGCGGGCGCAAACTTCTACAAATACGACCTCGCGCCGTTTCCGACCGTGCGCCGGATCGTCGACACGTGCATGCAGAACGACGCCTTTGCCCGCGCGCATCCTTTGCGCCAGCCCGGCGCGCCGGCCGTGGGCTGATCGGTTCCACGTCATGCGCGGGCTTGACCCGCGCATCCATCCTCTTTGAAAAGTGTCTTGCGAAGAAGATGGATTGCCCGGTCAAGCCCGGCAATGACGACGCAGAGACATCATGATACGAATGGATATAACGACATGAAACTTGCAAGCTTCAAGGCCAACGGCCGCACCAGCTACGGCGCGGTGACCGACGGCGGCATCATCGATCTCGGCCGCAAGCTTTCGAAATATCCGACGCTGCTCGACCTGTTGCGCGCGCAGGCGACCGCGGAAGCGAGCGCGGCGGCGAAAGGCCAGGCAGATTATCAGATCAAGGATGTGGAGATGCTGCCGCCGATACCCACGCCCGACAAGAACATCTGTGTCGGCATCAACTATCCCGACCGCAACGCCGAGTACAAGGACGGCCGGGAGGCGCCGAAATATCCCAACCTGTTCTGCCGCTTCCCGACCTCCCTGGTCGGGACCGAGCAGCCGATCGTGCGGCCCAAGGTGTCCGACAAGTTCGATTACGAGGGCGAGATCGTGCTGGTGATCGGCAAGGAAGGCCGTCACGTTCCGCGCGAAAGCGCGCTGTCGATGATCGGCGGTTTCACCCTCGGCAATGAAGGCAGCGTGCGCGACTGGCTGCGGCACGGCAGCCTGAACGTCACGCAGGGCAAGAATTTCGACAAGTCCGGCAGCGTCGGCCCATGGATGGTCACGACCGATGAGCTCGATCCGGCCAAACCGCTGCGGGTGATGACGCGCGTGAACGGGGAGGTGCGGCAGGACGACACCACCGACCGCCTGACCTGGGGTTTCGCCTGGCTGATCAACTATATCAGCACGTTCGCGACCCTGAAGCCGGGCGATCTCATCTGGACCGGAACCCCGACCGGCGCCGGCGTCCACCGCAATCCACCGGTCTGGCTCAAGCCCGGCGACGTGGTCGAGGTGGAGTCGCCGCAGATCGGCGTGCTGCGCAACACGGTTGCGGACGAGGGGTGAGTGTTGCCAGCAGCCCAGCATTTGGCGCGCCGTGCTGGTGTAGGGTGGGCAAAGGCGCGCGTACACGCTCTATGAGTTTTACCTCGGAGGCTGCGCGCGCCGTGCCCACGCGTCGCCCGTGCCTCATGGGGTCATCTACGCGTGGGCACGGGGCTGCGCTGTCCGAGGGGAACGTGCGAGGCTTTGGTCCGCGCCTTTGCCCACCCTACAGATCGCGACGTGAGCCGCAAACAAAACGGCCGGAGCGCGGGGCGCTCCGGCCGTAATCGTGTGGGCGTGGCGGCGGCGTTCAGTGCACCAGTTCGGTCACCTTGCCGTCCTTGGAGCGGCCCTGCGCGTAGTACTGGCCGATATTGCGCATCAGCGCCGCGTCCGACACGGAGTAGATCACCGCGTCGGTCTTGCCGGTATTGATGTGGCGCCGCCACAGGAAGTTCGGCACCACGAACAGGTCGTTGTGGCCCCATTCGAAGCGTTTGCCGCCGACTTCGGTCACCCCGGTTCCTTCGATCACCACATAGTAGGTACCGGCGGTCTCGCGCTTGAGCTCGGTCTCCTCGCCCGGGCGCAGCAGCTGGGCGGAATAGTTCAAGGTCTTGAACACCGGCTCGCCGGTGACGGGGTTGACGAAGTCGACCTTGATGCCTTCGTGCGGATCGCCTTTCTCCTTGCGCAGGCTATGCAGGGTCTCGAGCACGTCCGCACCGCGGTAGTGGAAAAGCGGCGCCGGCGCGCGTCCCACGCCGCGCTGGTGATCGACGAAGGCCGGCTTGATCCCGCCGTGGCCGTAGAGCTTGCGCGAATAGCCTTCGCTGTGGGTGACGGCCTGCACATGCGCGTTGCCCTGGGCGCCCGGCATGTTGTGGTCGACCCAGGCGGCGTCGAGGAACTCCATGAGCGGCCAGTCCAGCGTATCGATCCAGATCACCGGCTCGCTGTCATCGTTGCCGTGGTCGTGCCAGGTGCCGTTCGGCGTCAGAATGAGATCGCCACGCGCGGCGCTGCAGCGCTCGCCCTCGACCACCGTGTAGCCGCCCTTGTCCGAGAGGATGGTGCGGCTGGCATTGGGCGAATGCAGGTGCACCGGCGCGACGTCGCCGGGATTGTAGATCGAGATGGCGCAACGGATGGTGTTGGTGACCTGCAGCCGCCCGTTCAGTCCGGGATTGAGCAGCAGGATGCTCTGGCGGTCGGCGAACTCGATCGGGGACACGTCGGCCTTGCGGGCGATCTCCGAAATCTGATGCAGATAGGGGCTGAATTCCTTCCAGCGCCAGATGTGGGGAAGCGTCTTTATCTGGCCGGCCGCGACGCGCCCCGACGCCAGCTGTCCGCTGCCTTCGCCGCTGGTCTCGCTGAACCAGGGGCGCTGCGCCGGCGCGTTCGCCTGCGTGCGCACCCAGACATTATGCTTACCGGCCTCGGCGTTGACCGCCTCCATCAGTTCGCGCGCCTTGCTGGACAGCGCCGGATGGGCGGGTTTGGGCGTGACTTTGGCTGCGGCGGCGGTCATGACGTTCTCTCCTGCGATGTCCAAGCGAGCGGTCGGCGTTTCTCTCGGCGGTTGCCGGCTGGGCGGCGCCTGATCCGGGGACGGCCTTTGCTCTACCGTATAGCCCCTGGCCGAAGTTTTGCAATTGGCGCAACGGCATGCCCGGACTGCGTCGGTCTCATTTGGCGGCCAGGAATTGCTCGATGGCGCGGGTGAAACCCTCGGGCTCGTCCATGTTGGAAATATGCCCGGCGCCGGGAAATTCCACGTAGCGCGAGCCCGGCAGCGCCGCGCTCAGTTTGCGCATGGCGACCGGCGTGACGCCGTCCTTCTCGCCGGCCATGAACAGGACCGGCCGCTTCACCGTCGCGACCGCGGAGGCGTAGTCGTGGTTGGCGAGCGCCGCGGCGCAGCCGATGAACCCCTTCACCGGGGTGGTGCGGACCATCCGGCGGACCTTGTCGAGATGCGGCGGATTGGCCTTGAGCACCTCCGGCGGAAACCAGCGCCCCACGGTGGGTTCGACCAGCGGCTCCATGCCCTGCTTTTCGGCAATGACGATGCGCTCTTCCCATTGCTGCGCGCTGGTCGGCGTCGACTGGCAGGGCGTATCGCAGACGACGACGCGGTCGAGCCGGTCCGGATGGGTCTCGGCCAGGCCGAGCGCGGTCGCGCCGCCCATGGACAGGCCGGCGAAATGCGCCTTCTTGATTCCGAGCGCGTCCATCAGCGCGATGACGTCGGCCATCAGCAGCTCGAAGCTGTAGCGACCGGCGGTCGCCTCGGTGCCGCCGTGCCCGCGCTGATCGTATCGCAGGACGCGGTACGCCTGCTTGAGCTCGCGCGCCTGATCGTCCCACATGGTCAGATTGGTCGCGAGCGAATTGCTGAAGATGAGCCAGGGTGCGCCGTCGGGGCCATCCACCTGGTAGTTCATCGCGATTCCGTTGGCCTTGATCTTCATCGCGGTCGATCTCCTCAGCTCGCGCGCTGCTGGGCGGCGGATGCCGCCTGCGCCGGCAGGAAGTCCTCGAGCAAGGCCAGCAGCGGGCCGGCCGCCTGCGCCGGCATCATATGCACGGCGTCGATCAGCTCGAAGCGCGCGGCGGGAATCGTCTGCGCGAACTGCTCGCTGGCGGCGGGCGGCCGCACCTGGTCGAAGCGGCCGGCCACCACCATGGTGGGCTTGCGGATCTCCTTGGCGAGATGCGTCACGTTGGGCCGCGCGATCGCCCGGTTCATGGAGGCGAAGCAGACCGGATCGTGCGCCAGGTAGCGGCCGCGATAGGTCGCATAGGCCGCAGGATCGCCGATTTCGGGCGGCCATGACTTGTCGAGCGTGGTGGGAATGGCCTTGCGCAAGCCCTCGCGTTCCGCCAGATCCGCGCGCTGTTCTAGCGCGGCCACCCGGGTCGGATCGGCGCCGGTGAACGGATTGCAGAACACGAAGCTCGCAACGCGATCGGGATGCCTGGTCATGTAGATCAGCGCCTGCATGGTGGCGGCGGCGACGGTGACGAAATGATAGGGCGGCGG
>DASSJW010000599.1:0-2514 GCA_035690995.1 Xanthobacteraceae bacterium | reverse complement strand
CGCAGGCTCGAGGGCGGCATTCATCCCGAGCTGGAGATAGGTCGTTTTCTGACCGAAGTGGCCGGCTTCAAGAATGCGCCGGCTCTTCTCGGATCAGTCGAGCTGGCTGCGACCGCGGGAGAGGTGCCGACCGCGCTTTGTGTGCTGCAGGCGTTGATCCCGAACCAGGGCGACGGCTGGTCGCATGTCATCGAGCGGCTGGAAAGCATGACCGACGAACATGCCGACGCGTTCAGCACCGAACGGCAGCTGTTCTCGTTGGCGCGCTGCCTCGGGCAGCGGACCGCCGAGCTGCATCACGCCTTTGCCATCGCGACCGCCGACACGGCCTTTGCGCCCGAGGCGATCGAGCCAGATGACCTCCTCGATTGGGCGCGAGCGATTCGCACCGGCGCAGAGCGTGCTTTCGACGCGCTGAACCAGGCTCGACCGAGACTGGGTCATTCCACCCAGCAAGCCGCGGATCGCCTGCTTTGCGCTCGCCAATACCTTCTGACGCAGATTGCAGGGCTGATGCCGGCAAAGGTCGGCGCCAAACGAACCCGCGTTCATGGCGATTACCATTTGGGCCAGATTCTCATGGCCGGCGATGATGTCTTTATCATCGATTTCGAGGGCGAGCCTATGCGGCCGCTGAACGAGCGGCGCAGCAAGCACCTGCCGCTGCGCGACGTCGCCGGAATGCTGCGCTCATTTCAGTACGCTGCCGCGTCCGTCACGCGCGCCGTTCGCGCAGGGCAAGAGTCTGCCGCGCGACTGCAAGCCTGCGCCGAGCGGATGTCCGCCATTTTCTTGGATGCCTATGCCCAGGCGGTGCAAGGTTGTCCGAGCTTCCCCGCAGATCTCGCGCAGGCAAACGATCTTCTGCGGCTGTTCGTGATCGAGAAAGTGCTCTACGAGATCGGTTACGAACTCGCCAACCGGCCCGATTGGGTCGACATCCCGATTGCCGGCGTTCTGGCCATCGTGGATGGCGTGGATGCGACCGGCTTCTCCGCGCGGCCGGTGAATGATCCGAGCCCGCTCCACCACAACGCTCGGAATGCCGACTGTGGCTGAGCGCGCAACTCCCTTTCATGTCATGCCGTTCGGTGCCGAGTTGGGTCCCGAAGGGGCGGTCCGGTTCCGGCTGTGGGCGCCGGAGCAGCAGCGTGTGCGGCTCGTGCTCGAGGGGCAGGACGAAACATTGGCGATGGAGCCACGGTCCGATGGCTGGCACGAGCTAGCGACCAGCGGGGCGAGAGCGGGAACGCAGTATTGCTTCGAACTGGCGAACGGCATGCGCGTGCCGGATCCCGCATCACGCTATCAGCCGCGCGACGTTCACGGTCCGAGCGAGGTGATCGACCCCGCTGCGTACCAATGGCGCGACGGTTCGTGGCGGGGCCGGCCGTGGCATGAAGCTGTGCTGTACGAGATGCATGTCGGCGCGTTCACGCCGGAAGGCAGTTTCCGCGCTGCGATCGAACGCCTGGATCACCTGGTCGATCTCGGCGTCACGGCGCTGGAGCTGATGCCACTGGCCGACTTCCCCGGCCGCCGCAATTGGGGCTACGACGGCGTTCTTCTCTTTGCACCCGATGCGAGCTACGGCCGGCCGGACGACCTCAAAGCCTTGGTGGACGCCGCCCATGGTAGGGGTCTCATGGTCTTTCTCGACGTCGTCTACAATCATTTCGGGCCTGATGGGAATTATCTTCCAGTCTACGCCCCGCAGATCCTCACGGACCGCCACAAGACCCCCTGGGGCAGCGCCATCAATTACGACGGCGCCGATGCGACCGTGATGCGGGAATTCGTAATTCACAACGCCCTCTATTGGCTGGAGGAGTTTCATTTCGATGGCCTGCGTCTGGACGCGGTCCATGCCATCATGGATGACAGCCCAAAGCATCTGCTGGAAGAGTTGGCGCAGCGGGTGCACCTGACGTTCGGGAAGGATCGCCACGTCCATCTCATTCTGGAGAATGAGGAGAACGAGGCGCACTGGCTGGAACGTGGGCCGGGGGGCCGGGTTGAACGTTACACCGCGCAGTGGAATGACGACGTGCACCATGGCCTCCACACCGCGGCCACTGGCGAGCACGCCGGCTACTACGTGGAGTATCAGGGCGACATCGGAAAATTGGCGCGAGCGCTGGCTGAAGGTTTCAGCTTCCAAGGCGAGATGATGGGTTATCGGGGCACGGCGCGGGGCGAACCCAGCGCGCACCTGCCACCCACCGCCTTCATCGCCTTCATGCAGAACCACGACCAGGTGGGTAACCGCGCCTTTGGCGATCGGCTGACACATGCCACTCCCGCTGAACGCGTGCGTGCTATTGCTGCCGTGCTTCTGCTCGCGCCGCAGATTCCCATGCTGTTTATGGGAGAGGAGTGGGCGGCGGCGCAGCCTTTTCCCTTCTTCTGCGATTTCGAGGAGGAGTTGGCGGAAGCGGTTCGCACGGGGCGCCGTGCTGAGTTTGCGAAATTTCCGGAGTTCCAGGACGAGGCGACACGCGAACGGATTCCCGA
>DASSJW010000598.1:0-10274 GCA_035690995.1 Xanthobacteraceae bacterium | reverse complement strand
TCCGACAATCCGCTGATCTTCGCCGACAGCGGGGAAGCGCTCTCCGGCGGCAACTTCCACGGCGAGCCCGTGGCGTTCGCCGCCGACATGCTGGCGATCGCGATCTGCGAGATCGGCTCGCTCGCCGAGCGGCGCATCGCCATGCTCATCGATCCCGCGCTCTCGGGGCTGCCGGCGTTTCTGACGCCGCAGCCCGGCCTCAATTCCGGATTGATGATCGCGCAGGTGACCGCGGCGGCGCTGGTTTCCGAAAACAAGCAGCGCGCCTACCCCGCCAGCGTGGATTCCATCCCGACCTCCGCCAATCAGGAGGACCACGTGGCGATGTCGGCGCACGGCGCGCGCCGGCTCGCCGGCATGGCGGAGAATGCCGCGAACGTGGTGGCGATCGAGCTCATTGCCGCCGCGCAAGGCTGTGACTTCCACGCACCGCTCAGGTCGAGCGCGCCGCTCGAGCGGGTGCGGACGCGGCTGCGCGAATGCGTGCCGCGGCTCGACCGCGACCGCTACCTCGCGCCCGACATTGCCGCGGCCGCCGATCTCGTGCGCGCCGGCGCGCTCGCCGCCGCGGCCGACCTTGATCTCCCCGGCATCGAAGGACCGAATACATGAGCGAGCCTTGGCTCACCGTGACGCAGGGCGATGCGCCACTGCTGCTGTCGTTTCCGCATACCGGCGTGAGCATTCCGGCCGAGTGCGCCGCAGCCCTGGTGTCGTTTCCGCTGGCGCGCCACGACGCCGATCGGCACATCGACAAGCTTTACGCCTTTGCAACCGAGCTCGGCGCCACCACCGTGCACACCGCGCTCTCGCGCACGGTGATCGACGTCAACCGCGATCCCTCCGGGGCCTCGCTCTATCCGGGGCAGACGACGACCGGCCTCCTGCCGACGGAAACCTTCGACGGTCGCCCGCTCTACCGCGACGGCCATGCGCCAACCCCGGACGAAATCGAGCGGCGCAAGGCGCTTTATTTCGCGCCTTACCACCGCGCACTGGGCGAGGAGATCAAACGGCTGCGTGCAAGGCATCCGCGCGTGGTGCTTTATGATTGCCACTCCATTCGTTCGCGGGAGCCGCGCCTGTTTTCCGGCGAGTTGCCGGTGTTCAACATCGGCACCAATGCAGGCAAGAGCTGCGACCTCGCCTTGGAGACGGCGGTCGCGCGCCGCTGCGCCGCGAGTGCGTGGCCGCACGTGGTCAACGGACGGTTCACCGGCGGCTGGATCACCCGTACCTACGGCCGCCCCGCCGAAGGCGTCCACGCCGTGCAGATGGAGCTCGCGATGCGCGGCTATCTCCCCAGCGAAGACGACCCGCCGCCGTGGGACTCCGATTTCGCCAAGCCGATCCAGCAGACACTGCGCGCGGTGCTCGAAGACTGCCTTGCCTTTGCGCGCGGGTGACGTCTCGTGTCCCGGGCGAATGCAGCGTGGCGTTTTCGCCGAGCGAACGAGTTCCGGGATACGAACGCCGTGCATCCGATTGACCCAAGCATCGGGAATCCAGCAAATGCCCACCCGCCTCGACAATGCCCGCATCATTCGCGCCGCCCGCGGCACCCAGCTCTCGGCCAAGAGCTGGCTGACCGAAGCGCCGCTGCGCATGCTGATGAACAACCTCGACCCGGAGGTGGCGGAGAAGCCGCATGAGCTCGTGGTCTATGGCGGCATCGGACGCGCCGCGCGCGATTGGGAGAGCTTCGATCGCATCGTCGCGGCCCTGCGCGATCTGGAGGGGGACGAGACCCTGTGCGTGCAATCGGGCAAACCCGTCGGCGTGTTTCGCACCCATACCGACGCTCCGCGGGTGCTGATCGCCAACTCGAACCTGGTGCCGCACTGGGCGACGCTCGACCACTTCAACGAGCTCGATCGCAAAGGCCTGATGATGTACGGGCAGATGACCGCGGGCTCGTGGATCTATATCGGCTCGCAAGGCATCGTGCAGGGCACCTACGAGACCTTTGCCGAGTTGCTGCGGCGCCACTACGGCGGCAGCCTCGCGGGCAAATGGATTCTCACCGCCGGTCTCGGCGGCATGGGCGGCGCGCAGCCGCTCGCCGCCACCATGGCCGGCGCGTCACTCCTGGCGATCGAGTGTCAGCCTTCGCGCATCGAGATGCGGCTCAAGACCGGCTATCTCGACACGCAGGCAAAAGATCTCGACGAGGCGCTGACGATGATGGCGCGCGCGAGCCAGGAGCACACGCCGATCTCGGTCGCCCTGCTCGGCAACGCCGCCGAGGTGCTGCCCGAGATGGTGCGGCGGGGCGTGAAGCCCGACGCGGTCACCGACCAGACCTCGGCGCATGATCCGATCAACGGCTATCTGCCGGCGGGCTGGACGCTCGCGCAATGGGAGGCGCGCCGCGGCGACGACCCGAAAGGCGTCGAGCGCGCGGCAAAACAATCGATGGCGGCGCATGTGCGCGCCATGCTGGCGTTCTGGCGCAGCGGCGTGCCGACCTTCGACTACGGCAACAATATCCGCCAGATGGCCAAGGATGCGGGCGTGACCGACGCGTTTGATTTTCCCGGTTTCGTGCCGGCCTATGTCCGCCCGCTGTTCTGCCGCGGCATCGGCCCGTTCCGCTGGGCGGCGCTGTCGGGCGACCCCGAAGATATTTTTCGCACCGACGCCAAAGTGAAGGAGCTGTTGCCGAACGAAGCGCATCTGCACCAGTGGCTCGACATGGCGAAATCGCACATCAAGTTTCAGGGCCTGCCGGCGCGCATCTGCTGGGTCGGGCTCGGCGACCGGCATCGGCTGGGGCTTGCCTTCAACGAGATGGTGGCGAACGGCGAGCTCAAGGCGCCGATCGTGATCGGTCGCGACCATCTCGATTCGGGCTCGGTCGCCAGCCCGAATCGCGAGACCGAGGGCATGAAGGACGGCTCCGACGCGGTGTCGGACTGGCCGCTGCTCAACGCGCTGCTCAACTGCGCCTCGGGCGCGACCTGGGTGTCGTTCCACCACGGCGGCGGCGTCGGCATCGGCTTCTCCCAGCACGCGGGCATGGTCGTGGTGTGCGACGGCACGCCGGAAGCGGCGCGAAGAATCGAACGGGTGTTGTGGAACGATCCCGCCTCCGGCGTCATGCGCCACGCCGACGCGGGCTACGAAGACGCCATCGCCTGCGCGCGCGAGCACAAGCTCAAGCTGCCGAGTCTGCCGTGATTCGCTTCAGCGGCGGCAGGAGCAGCCGCACCGGCGTCGCAATTACATCATCATGGCGGGCGTGCGGGCGCTGCGGCGGTTCAACAGATCCTTGACCACCGAGCAGAGGCGCTCGACGCCTTCGTGAAGCTCCTCGGGCCGGTTCAGGCCGAAACTGACTCGAAGGGATCGCGAGTCGGAGGGCGATCCGTAGAAGACCTCGCCGGACACGAACGCGACTCCACGCCGAACGGCTCTGAAATAGAGCTCGGAAACATCCGCGCCTTCGGGCAGCGTAAGCCAAACGCTCAAGCCGCCTTCCGGCTGGCTCACTGTTGTTCCCGCCGGCATTCCGGCGACCAGACTGTTGTACAGCAGCCGTTGGCGCGCCCCATATTTGTCGCGCAGCCGCTCCAGCAGGTCCGGATGGCTGCGCCCGGCAAGATACCGAGCCGCGGCCTCTTGCATGAAGCTGTTGGAATGCAAATCCGTGTTGGCCTTTGCCATCAAAAGCTTCCGGCGCAACGAGTCGGGAACGATGAGATAGCCAAGCCGCAGGCCCGGCAAGAATACTTTGCCAAAACCGCGCGCGTATAGAACCAGATCGTTTTCGTCCGCAAGCGCACGAATTGCCGGCACCGCCGTGCCGGCGAAACGCAGCTCAGGGGAATGGTCGTCTTCGAGAATGACGGCGCCGAACTGGCGTGCAAGCGTGAGGAGCTCCCGGCGCTTGTGCTCACTCGTCGTAACCCCGGTCGGGTTCTGAAAGGTCGGGTTCGTGTAGATGAAGCGCGCCTGGTGACGAACCAGGTGGCGCTTGAGGATTTCAAGATTCATCCCATCGTGATCGAGCGGAACCTCGAGAATGCGGGCACGAGCACTGCGCAACGCGTTGATCGCACCATAGTACGCCGGCTGTTCGACGATGACGGGCGAACCGGGCGGCACGAGGGTCCTGACCGACAAGTCGATGGCTTGTTGCGCGCCTGACGTTACCATCACGTTGTCGAGGCCGGCATCGATGGCTTGGTCCTTGAGGTAGATCTGGATTTGCCGCCGCAATTCCGGCCGGCCCAGCGGAGGGTCGTAGCGAAAACAAGCGTCGAGCTTCTCGCTTGCCGCAAATGAGATGCAGTCGCGAAACTCCGCGACGGTCGCTTCATCCACCTCCGGATAATTCGAGGTAAATGCTATGACGCCGGGCGCTCTCGCAAGCTCGAACAGCCGCTCTGCCAGCAAGGGCGGAGCCGTGGCGTCCGGCGGACCGCTGACAGCCGAATGATTGCCGGAAGCACGGATGAAACTCCCTCCGCCACGCCGTCCTTCGATCAGACCGCTGTCGGCCAGCTCGCGATAGGCTCTGGCGACGGTGATCTGATTGACGCCCAGTTGTCGAGCGAGCGCACGGACCGGCGGCAGGCGCATTCCCGGCACGAGCAGGCCGCGTGCGATCAAATCGCGCACGTGCTCGCGAATTTGCGCGAACAGCGCACGCCCGGAGTTCTCCGTGAGCGTGAGCGACAGCCGCTCCGCGCCGATTGCGCGTGGCCGCTTCTGCCCGGTTTTCTTCGCGCTTTTTCGCGCCAACGCCGCCATCCGACAAAATTGTAATGGTATTTGTATTGCTGAGCGTGAACGTCCGCAAGCGGACTTTTGCGCATAAAAGCTGCAGGACTTGACGAGCGATGACGGAAAACGCGCATTGCGATCCATACAAAACTCTGTTTACCTATTTGAGCGCTTGAGCGTCGTATTTGTGTGTGATCGGAGCGTCCGATGTCTGCAGCGAAGGGGTTGAAGGTCGTCGGATATTTCGACTGCCCCGGTGGCGGACAGGTCGTGGTTCGCGACGGTGTTGCCTATATCGGGCATGTGAAGCCGCCGAACGGCACCACGCTCGTGGATGTCAGCGATCCCGCCAATCCCCGCAAACTTTCCGAGATCACGGTCCCCGAAGGAACGCTGTCGCACAAAGTCCGTGTCGACAACGGGATCATGCTGGTCAATCGCGAAATCTTTCCGATCGGGCGCAAGGATCCGGACTTTCGCGGCGGCCTCGAAATCTTCGATATCGCCAAACCCACGGCCCCGCGCCATATCGGCTCTTGGCCGACCAGAGGAATGCACCGGTTCACGTTTGACGGCCGTTACGTCTACGGCTCGCCAGAACTCGATGGCTATCTCGGCAACGTCGTGTCGATCATCGACTTCCAGAAGCCGGACCGGCCCGAAGAAGTCGGCCGCTGGTGGATGCCGGGGCAATGGGCCGCCGGCGGCGAGAAACCCACCTGGGACGGCACCGATCATCGCTGCCATCATCCGATGCGCGTTGGAAACCGCCTTTATGTCAGCTACTGGCACGGCGGCTTCGTCATTCTCGACATCGAGGACATGACCAAGCCGAAGTTCATCTCCGGCCTGGACTGGAGCCCGCCATTTCCCTGGCCGACGCATACCGCGCTTCCGGTGCCATTCCCGTTGCGCGGACGTCGCGTCATGCTGGTCGCCGATGAAGATGTCGTGCGACTCGCAGGTCCCACATCGCCGGCATTCCTCTGGCTGGTGGATATCACGGACGAGACGCGTCCGATTCCATTCGCCAGCTTCCAGGTCGACGAGGAAGATGGCATGCCCAAACGCGACTACACCGGGCTGCATCAATTCTGCGAAGAGATTCGCAGCACCGAGATCCCGATCGCCTGGTTTGCCCGCGGCCTGAAGATCGTCGATATCGCCAATCCGCACGCCCCAAAGGAGGTCGCCTCCTTCATGCCGCCGGTACCCGAGGGGGCCGAGCGGGTTCAGAGCAACGACGTTTGTTTCGATACGCGTGGACTGATCTATCTGATCGATCGGACCCGTGGCCTTCATATCCTCGAGCGGATCTGACGACGGTTTGCAAATCCGAGATGGTGCCCTGATGGATATGGTCGTTCGTCACGCCGTTGTTCGCGGCCATCAAGGAATGGTCGATATCGTCATCGAAAAAGATCGTATTGCGCGCGTGGAGGCGAAGGTTGCGGGTAAGGGCGGTCGTGAAATCGACGCGGCGGGAAGTCTCGTTCTCCCGGGGTTGTTCAATCTCCACCTTCACGCCGACAAATGCCTGCTGGGCGAAATCATGCGGCCCAACCTGTCCGGGACGCTGCCGGAAGCGATCGAGATCACCAACGATTTCAAGCGCAAATATGATCCCGCCGAGGTCGCCGAGCGGGCGTCGCGTGCGATCGAGGCGGGCGTGAAGAACGGCACGACGTTTTTCCGGCTGTTCGCCGACGTCGGCACGATCGGCGGACTTCGTGCCGCGCGGGGTCTGCTGCTCGCCCGTGAAAAATTCGGCGGCTATTGCGACATCCAGGTCGTGGCGTTTCCGCAGGAAGGCATCGTGCGCGATCCGGGCGCAGCGGAACTGCTCGATGAGGCGATGAAGGAGGGCTGCGACATCGTCGGCGGCCTGCCCTGGTACGAATACACGGACGCCGAGGCGCGCGAGCATATCGACATCTGTTTCGATATCGCCAAGCGCTACGACCGCGATATTCATATGCTGGTCGACGATACCGATGATGAGAACTCGCGCAGCCTCGAATATCTTGCGCTCAAGACCATGCGCGAGAATTTCCACGGCCGCGTCGCCGCGAGCCACTGCGGCGCGATGGCGGCCTACAACGACGTCTATGCCGCAAAGATCGTGGACATGGTTGCGACCGCCGGAGTTACGATATCGGTGAACGCCCATATCAATCTCGTGTGTTCGGCAAGGCTCGATCGCGAGCCGCGCAGGCGGGGCATCGCGCGGGTGAAGGAGCTTCTCACCCGCGGCGCAAATGTCGTCACCTCGCAGGATGACGTGAACGATCCGTATTACCCCTTCGGAAAGCCCGATCCGTTGGAGTGCGTTTCGATGATCGCCCATGTCGCGCAACTCACGCTGCCGCATGAGCTCGAGCAGGCGATGTCGATGGTGACTGAAAATGCGGCCAAGGCGGCCCGCGTCGACGATTACGGGATAGCTCCCGGCAAGCGTGCCGACCTCGTGGTCGTCGGCGCCCCCTCGGTGCATGAAGCGATACGGCTGCAACCGCTAAGGCGCCACGTCATCAAAGGCGGCCGCGAAGTGGCTCGCTCGGTCGTGTCACAGGAGTTGTTGAAAAGCTAGCGATCTGGTTTTCGGATTCGGGACACTGGCGGACATGCGGACTACAGGCCAAGCAAGGAGCGAGTTGGCCGTAGTAGGTGCAGAACCCTTCGTTCGCATTGTCGGCGTGGAAAAGGTATTTTCCTCGCGTACGCGCGCCGCGCTGAAGGCGCTGGACAATATTTCCCTCGATATTGCGGCCGGCGAATTCGTTTCGATCGTCGGGCCGTCCGGATGCGGGAAGAGCACGCTGATGATGCTGGTGTCGGGCCTCATCCCCACCACCAGGGGCGAGATCGTTATCGAGACAAGCAAAGTGAACCGGCCTTACGCCAACCTCGGCATAGTGTTTCAGCGCGATGCCCTGCTCGAATGGCGAACGGTGCTCGACAATGTGCTGCTTCAGGCCGACATCCGCCATCTCGACCGGAGGAAGCTCACGCCGACGGCCGTCGATCTGCTGGCACGCACCGGCCTTGCCGGCTTCGAGAAGTATTATCCCTGGGAGCTGTCCGGCGGCATGCGCCAGCGCGTCGCCATCTGCCGCGCGTTGCTCGGCAATCCGTCCCTGCTGCTCATGGACGAGCCCTTCGGCGCACTTGACGCAATGACGCGCGAGCAGATGAATCTCGATCTTCAACGCATCTGGCTGCAGGATCGCAAGACTGTACTGTTCATCACGCATAGTATTTCGGAAGCCGTATTCCTGTCGGACCGGGTCATCGTCATGAGCCCGCGCCCCGGGCGCATCGCGGCTGACATCAGGATCGACTTGCCACGGCCGCGCAAGCTGTCCATGCGCGAGGAGAGCTCGTTCGGACGCTATGTGGCGGGGATTCGCGAAACATTTCAATCTTTCGGACTGCTGAAGGAGGATTGACGATGACGATGCCCTCCGTTCCCGCAGGCACCCCCGATGCCGCAGAGCTGGCCCCCCTTGGATCGCGAGCTTCGTCGTCCTACCTCTACCCGCTGATCGCGACGGTTGTCCTGTTCGCTGTCTGGGAGCTCGCAACCCGCTTCGGCAATATCTCGCCTCTGATCCTGCCGGCGCCAAGCAAAATTCTGGCGACCGCCGTCGATCATTTCCCCGTGCTGATGCGCATGAGCGCGGTCACGGCTTATGAATTCGTGCTGGGCTTCGGGCTTGCGGCAGTCATCGGTCTGCCGCTCGGAGCGCTGATCGTATATTCGCGGCCGATTGAAATGACGTTCTACCCGATGCTGGTGGCGTTCCAGACCATTCCGAAAGCGGCAATCGCACCGATCTTCATCGTCTGGCTCGGCACCGGGATCATGTCAAAAGTTCTCATCGCGTTTGCGATTTCATTCTTTCCGATCATGGTCGATACGATCATCGGCCTGCGATCGTCGCAACCCGAGACCGTCTATCTCGTGCGCGCCATGGGCGGCACGCCGTATCAGGTGTTCCGGCATGTACGATTTCCCAACGCCCTGCCGGCGATTTTCGGTGGCCTGAAAGTTGCAAGCACTCTCGCAGTCATCGGCGCAATCGTGGGAGAGTTCGTGAGTTCCGACACCGGTCTCGGCTATCTCCTGCTGGTGGCAAACGGCGAACTGGACACCCGGCTTGTCTTCGCATGCGTGCTCGTTCTGACGCTGCTAGGCTTGGCATTCTTCTTCGCGATCGAAGCGATGGAGAAGGTGTTCGTGCGCTGGCACGTATCCGCTCGCCAGGCTGAGGCGGCGGCCAGTGGAGAATAAGGGAAAGCGGTTCACCTCAGAGGAGCGAAAATCATGATCAGCAAGCCGTCGAATCATCTTTCCTCGACCTCACGACGAAACTTTCTGCGCGCGAGCGCCGGGACGGGCCTGGCATTCGCCGCCGGCGTGCGGCCGAGGCGCGCGCGGGCGGCAACGGAGAAGATCCTGTTCCAGCTCGACTGGATTCCATTCGGCAGGCACGCACCTTACTACGCTGCCCTGGAAAACGGATTCTACGCGGAAAAGGGCATGGACGTGACTATCGCTCAGGGGCGCAGCACGATCCAGGGCATCAGAACGCTCGTCGCCGGCCAATCGCAATTCATCTTCCAGGACATCGCGGTGATGTTGTCGGTACGGGCGACCGAGGGCTCAAAGATCAAAGCGCTCGCGTGCATGTATCAGAAGACGCCGCATACCCTTTTCTATATCAAGGGCGACAGCATCAAGAAGCCGAAGGACATCGAGGGAAAGAAGATCGCCTTCACGCCCGGCGACTCTCCGCGCAAGATGTTTCCGGCCTTCGCGAAGGCCAGCGGCATCGACGAGTCCAAGGTTTCCTGGCTGTCCGTCGACCCCAATTCGAAGAACGCCGTCCTGCTTAATCATCAGGCTGAAGGGATGGTCACATACATCTTCACGCAGCCGGTGCTGCAGAAGGCCGCGCAGGGCGGGGATCAGGTCGGCGCGTTCATCTATGGCGACTTCGGCGCCGACTTCTATTCCAACGGCATCGGCGCCATGGAAGACTACATCAAGGAAAAACCTGTCGTGACTCGGGATTTCGTACAGGCGACGATGAAGGGCCTCAAGTTTACGCTCGACAATCCGAAGGAAGCCGTCGCCATGCTCAAGAAGCATCAGCCGCAGCTAGACTCGGACGTGGCGTTGCAGGAGGTCGAGATCCTCCGGGACATCAGCAACGCGAAGAACATCAAGGTACTGGGCTCGATGACAAAGGAAAAAATGGAGGAGACCCAGGATCTGATGGTGAAATATATGGATCTGAAGAATCCTGTGACCGTGAGCGAAACCTTCACCAACGATTACCTGGCGTAAGAGGCATCGGATGAGCGCCGCGGCTGGAACGAAGTATTCCCTCGTCGTTGAAGGCGGAACTCTCGTCATTCCGGGCGTTGGAATGGTCAAAGCGGATGTCGGCATTTCCGACGGTAAGATTGTCGCTCTGGGCAACGATCTTGCCGGACGGGCCGATGACGTTCTTAACGCCAGGGGGAAAACGGTGCTGCCC
>DASSJW010000597.1:0-2834 GCA_035690995.1 Xanthobacteraceae bacterium | reverse complement strand
CGACGCGGGTGAGATGGTCCTTCACCTTGCCGAGCACGTTGACGGCCTGCCACAGCCGCTCGCGACCCGCGACGTCCGCGGCCGGCCAGGTCTTCCAGGCCGCGGTGTAGTCGGCCTCGAGCTTGACGAAGGCCTCCTGCAGCAGCTCGTTTCCAAGCAGCGCCTGGGCGCGGGCGGCGCGCGAGATGGATGCCTCAAGCTTGTCCTCGCTCATGCGTCAATACCCATAGACGGCCCGGATCATGTCCATGTGCAGCTCCCAGGTGACGGGATTACTGCCGCACGCCCTCCAGACGATGCGGTGACGCGCGATGGCCGCCGCCCTCAACAGGTGCCAAGTCAGCATTGTCCAACCTCCCCTCTCGTGCGCACACGCCCACGATCGCGCTCCCATGCGCGGCTCGGCGTCGAACGCTTCTGCCTGGGTGTTCCGGAGCGCCCTGCGCGTCGCGCGCAGCAGCTCGTATTCATGGGTTCCGAACGGCGGATACCATGTCGTAACGACCGCGCCGGCCGTAGGTCGATAATCGACCCTGCCGCGCTGAAGCGGTGCTCAACTCACATTTTCAGATGATGCGCTTTTATAGAAGATTCGGGTTACAAAGTCAATAAATTTGCGTGCCGAGTCGTCATTATCCGACTTCTCCTCCCATGCGCACGTTGTCGATCCCGCTCGACGCAGCCGTGCTCGCATTGGCCATATTCGAAGCGACGTCGGCATTCGGATTGCCGCGGCCGTGCCTGACCTGCGCGTCGAGCTGCATCTGCTCGCGCTTCAACGCCATCTCGGCCGCCATCTGCTCCCGCCGCAGCGCGAATTCGGCGTTCATCTGCTGCACCTTCAACTCGAATTCGGTCTTGAGCTGCTCGCGCTTGAGCTGGGTATCGGCCGCGAGTTTGGCCGCGCTCATCTCATGATCGGCCCGGTGCTTCTGCGCGCTGAGCTGGGCATCGACGCCGGCCTTCGCCTTCTCGAATTCGATGCGCTGCTGCGCCTCCTGCGCCTTCGGATCGGACGGAGGCGCGATCGGCGCCGACGCCGGATCCTTCGGATCGGGTGGCGCGCCCGGGGCGGTGAAGAACAGATCGACGTTCTTGTGACCCACGAGCTTGGTGAGCTCCTTGGCCGAGTTGTAGAGGTTCTTCGGGCTCACCAGCCCGGCCGCGACCGCCTTCTCCTGGGCGGCGATGAGCATGTTGAGGTGCGCCAGCTGCTCCGTCTTGGTGCCGGAGCCCAAGCCGACATTGATGGTCATGTCATTGCGCGCCTTCCAGTCGCGCGGGTCGACCGTCACCCACTGGTTGCGCAGCCGCGCCGTCTGCGGCTGCGAGCCGTGCTTGCGGACGACGGCGTGCAGCAGCGAGAACAGATCGCGGATGCCGGTCTCGGCGAAGATGCGGGCGATCATCTTCATCTTGGCCTGCGCCGCGTTGAACATCTGGTTGGCGATGGTGGCGACCTGGTTCTGCAGGGCGTTGGGATCGACACCTTGCCCCTGCCGCGACACGCCCGTTCGCCACTCGCGCGTGGCATCCTGGTATTGCAGCAACGGGAAGACGTGGCCGCCGACATCGGGATGCGCGATGACGCTCAGGCCTCCCGGCAGCTTCGTGCGCACGATTCCGCCCGGGCGCGACACCAGCAGGTCGTCGAGCGTGGTCTCGGTGGCGTGGCTCTCCGCCACCTCGGTGCGGGGATTGTTGGCCAGATAGGCATTGTCGAGGAGCGCGCGCAGAAGCGCGGTCTTGATGCGCTGGATGTCCATCACCAGATCGGCGATGGAGCGGCCGAAGAACCGGTGCGTGATGATGACCGGCGTCATCGCCGCGAACGGGATTTCATCCACCTCGATGACGTCGGGCTCGCCGTCGCGCTTGAGCACTTCGCCTTCACCGCCGGTGGTCACGCGATAGAGTCGGGCATCAGGGCGTTTACGAGCGTCAGGGGGTTCGCTGCATAGCCCGTGAAGACGGGCGTCAACGCCCTGATGCTCTTCGAGGGCTGCCGCTTCGCGGGCTGTGCCGCTGCTCTCGTAGTCCATCCGCACGTAGTGCTCGGTGACCCGGATCAGGCGGCTCGCGCAATTGAGCCCGTCGTCGCCCTGTTTCTGCGTGCCCTCGCCGACGCTGTCGCGCGCCTGCGCCTCGACCGTATCGGCGGCCGCGTAGGACGGCAGCCGCTTGATCTGCTCGCGGTCGTAGCCCTGCGCGATGAGCTTGGCTTCCGACCTGAGCACATCGTGAAAACAATAGTCCGCATCGCGGATCGAGCGTGCATGCCGCGCGATGCCGAACTCCTCGGGCGGCACGCCTTCCACGCGCGCGCACTGACGCGTGCGCCTGGTCCGCACGGTGACGTCATGGAGCAGCGAATGGCGAGGAGCCAGTGGCGAATGGTGATCGGCTTCTACGCCACTCGCTATCTCGCCATTCGCTGTTCGCCTCTCCGTATGCGCCACGATCTCCACCTCGGGGTCCGCTGCAATGATCGCGAACGCCGCATCGTCGAGGTCGTAATAGGTTTCCCGCTGCTCCTCTTCGCGGCTCTCCCACCACACCTTGACGATGCCGACCTTGGACAGGAGCGCGTCCTTGATGAAGGAATAGAGCACGATGAAGCCGGCATTCTGCTGCATGAACACGTGATTGACGTAATCCGTCTCCTGCTCGGCGGCGGCGACGTCCTCCGGGCCTGTCGGCTCGAACCGCACCACCTCGTCGCCAGAGGTGAAGATGTCCATCAGTGTCGGCATCAATCCTTCCACCGTGTCGGCGACGTCGGTCGACACCGCCTTGGAGCGGCCGTCCGGCGCCGGCATGTCGCGCGACATGTC
>DASSJW010000596.1:0-3815 GCA_035690995.1 Xanthobacteraceae bacterium | reverse complement strand
CCCAAGCTTTGCTTCTTCTTCGACGAAGCGCATCTGCTGTTCACCGATGCGCCCAAGCCCCTCCTCGACAAGATCGAGCAGGTGGTCCGCTTGATCCGTTCGAAAGGCGTCGGCGTCTATTTCGTGACGCAAAATCCGCTCGACGTGCCGGACAAGGTCCTCGCCCAGCTCGGTAATCGCGTGCAGCATGCCTTGCGGGCGTTCACCCCTCGCGACCAGAAGGCGGTACGGGCGGCGGCAGAGACCTTTCGCCCCAACCCCAAGCTCGACACCGCCAAAGTGATCATGGAGCTCGGCAAGGGCGAGGCGCTGGTGTCCTTCCTCGAAGGCAACGGCACGCCCTCGATGGTGGAGCGGTGTACGGTCCGTCCGCCCTCCGCGCGGCTCGGGCCGATCACGCCGGAAGAGCGCAAGGCGCTGATCGCCCAGAGTCCGGTGAAGGGCAAGTACGACCACGCGATCGATTCCGAATCCGCCTACGAAGTGCTGCAGCGGCGCATGCAGTCCGGCGCTGCCGATGGGCCGCTGGCGCCGCCGCACTCGCCGGGAATGCCAGAGGAAGCGCCGCGTTCCGGCGGGCTCGGCGCGGTGCTGGGCGGTCTCAGCGAGATGCTGGGCGGCATTTTCGGCACCAGTCGTCCGCGCGGAAAGCGCCTTTCCACCGGCCAGGTCGTTGCGCGCGAGGTCACCCGCTCGGTCACCAACCGCGTGGCAGGCCAGATCGCCGCGGATATCGGAAAGTCGCTCGGGGGCAAGATGGGCAGCTCGGTCGGCCGCGCCATCGTGCGCGGGACCATGGGAGGCATCTTGCGGCGATGATCACCTCGGTGGCGTCTGGTCGGTGGCTCGGCGACCGGCCCCGGCGGTCACATTGTTGAACTCGATCGCTTGAAGCCGGCGGATCATCATTCCTCCTTGTTTGCAGGGCGCTTATCTCGCAAGTGATGACCGCGCTCGAAACATAACCAACCCCAGAGCAATGACATGACCCCCTCGCAAGCGCTTCCTGCCGTGCTGCAGAAAATCGACGCCGAACTCGACCAAAGTCTCGAGCGCCTGTTCGAGTTCCTGCGCATCCAATCGATCTCGACCGATCCGGCCTACAACAAGGAGTGTCAGGCCGCCGCCGCCTATGTGGCCAAGGACCTGTCCGGAATCGGCTTCCAGACCAGCATCCGTCAGACCAACGGGCACCCCATCGTCGTGGGCAAGGGCGGCGGCGGAAGCAACGGCAAGAGCCCGCGCGTCCTGTTCTACGGTCACTACGACGTGCAGCCGGTCGATCCGCTTGATCTCTGGGATACGCCGCCTTTCACGCCGCGCATCGCGACGCTGCCCGACGGCCGCAAGGTCATCGTTGCGCGCGGAGCCTGCGACGACAAGGGCCAGGTGATGACCTTCGTCGAGGCGTGTCGCGCATTCGTGGCGGTGACCGGGCGGTTGCCGCTGCCCATCACCATGATGATCGAGGGCGAGGAAGAGTGTGGCTCCAACCACCTGTTTGGCTTCGTCAAGGACAACGCGGAGGAGTTCAAGCTGGACTTGGCGCTGGTATGCGACACCAGCATGTGGGACCAGGCGACCCCCATGGTGACGACGTCACTTCGGGGGCTCGTTTACGAGGAGGTGAAGCTCACCTGCGCCGACCGCGATCTGCATTCGGGCCTGTTCGGCGGTGCCGCGCAAAACCCGCTGCGGGTGCTTGCGCGTATTCTGGCCGCCATGCACGACGACAACGGTCGTGTCACCATTCCGGGCTTTTACGACGGCGTGAAGGACCTTCCACCCGACATCAAGGCGGACCTCAAGGGGCTCGACCTGACCCCTGAGAATTTTCTCGCCGAAGTCGGACTCAAAGTCCCGGCGGGCGAGAATGACCGCATGCTGATCGAACAGATTGCCACCCGCCCGACCGCGGAGATCAACGGCCTCATCGGCGGCTATACGGGAGAAGGGGCGAAAACGGTGATACCGGGCCAGGCCACGGCAAAGGTGTCGTTTCGCCTGGTCGGTGCGCAGGACCCGCAGAAAATCCGCGCAGCCTTCCACGCGTTCGTGCGGGCGCGCCTCCCGGCCGACGCCAAGGTCGAGTTCAAGAGCTTCGCCGGGGCGCCGGCGACCGAGCTTCCATTCGACAATCCTGCGCTGGCCAAGACCCGCGCGGCGCTCGCCGAGGAATGGGGCAAGAAGGCGCTCGCGATGGGCGAGGGGGGCTCGATCCCCATCGTCGGGGACTTCAAGCGTGTGCTGGGCATGGACACGATCATGGTCGGGTTCGCGCTCGACGACGACCGCGTGCATTCGCCGAACGAGAAATACGATCTCACCTCATTCCATAAGGGCACCCGCAGCTGGGCGAGAATCCTGGCGGCGCTGGCCGGGGCGTGAGGGGGCCGCCGGTTCTCCACCATCGCGCGCGAGCAAGGCGGCTCGAGCATCGTCACAGGTCATGCCGCCACAGATGTGGCACCCGTCGCAACGCGACTTCGGGGCTAGGCGCAGCTCTGGCGCAGGCGTTCGGGAACCCAGGAACCACCCACCCGTGCTCCGAGTTGTTCATCCAAGCAATGGAGGAGCAGATGGTCGCACCGATGATGATCAAGGAGCACATGGAGGTTCTCGGTTCCGACGGCGTACATGTGGGCACCGTGGACCATCTTGAAGGTCGAGATCAGCTGAAACTGACCAAAGCCGACTCCGATGCGGAGGGTGAGCACCATTTCATTCCGCTCGCCTGGGTCGATCACGTCGACGAGCACGTTCACCTCAAACAATCCGGCGCCGAAGCCAAAGCCAGGTGGAAGACCCACTAGGTCGGCTGACGCCGCGCCGAAGCATCACGCAAAAAACCCCGCGGGCCCTTTCGGCCCACGGGGTTTTTTCGATGAATGCGCGATCGTTTGCTACAGCGCCTTGTACCAGCGCTGGTCGTAGAGCGCGCCGGTCGCCGAGCCCAATACTTTGCGGAAATCCTTGGTATGGGCGCCCGTCTCATGGGCGTCCGCGGCCTTTTGATTGCGCCACACTTCGATGACCGTGAAGTGGTTCGGACGCGCCTTCTGCTGGTACACGTCAAATCGCAAGTTGCCGTTATCCTTGCGGGTGGGATCAGCCAACGTCTTGAGCGCGCCCACGCCGTCATCTTTTTTTGGCGGGATGACGTCGACGTGGGAGATGGCCACGGTAGCACCGCTCGGTATCGTGGCGCCGTCCTTTGGCCCGACGGCGAGCCCGACATAGGGCCGTTCATCGATCGGCGCCACCAGATGCGGCTCGATCTGCTGGCGGAACGTCTTTACGTGCGCCGAGGACGCATGTGCGTCGTAGCTTTGCTGGTCCTTCCAGATCTCGATGATGGCGAACTGGTTCGACGGCGCGCTACGCTGGAAAACTTCATAGCGAACCACACCGGGATCCTTGCGGCTGGCCGCCGCCAGCTGCCGGAGCAAGGCGGCGTCAGCGCCGCGGCTGGCCGGCGTAACGTCCAGGTACGTGACCATATAGACGGCCGGATCGTTGGCATCCTGGGCGCGGGCGGTGGCCATGAAGGCGAGCGGCAACAGGGCCAAGGCAACGAGCGAGCGCCACGAGACATGCATGTTATCCTCCCCATGGTATTTTCTGTATGCCGCGATCGTTATGCGCTTCCCGGCGCCCCGTCAATGCGAGCGGGCGGGCGTTTTTGCGGTAGCAGTCGGCAGGCGAGCGCCCAAGCGGCCGCTCCTGACTACGCCAGCGCCATAAGCTTCTGGAGGCTTGCGAGGATCGCGTCGGGCGCCGGCGCATATTCTTCCGGACCGCTCGTGCGGTTGATC
>DASSJW010000595.1:0-4433 GCA_035690995.1 Xanthobacteraceae bacterium | reverse complement strand
CCGATCAGCAGATAGACGCGCAGCACGATCTCGCTCGCCACTTTGAACAGATCGAAGTGCTGGTCGAGGACGTAGAGCGAGAGATGCAGCAGCGCGTAGCCCGCCGTCGCGACCCCCAGCGTGCGCCGCGCCAGAATGATGCGGGGATAATGCAGGATGCGCTGCGCCGGCGTGATCGCGAGCGTCATGAGCAGAAACCGCAGGGTCCAGTCGCCGGCCTGATGGATGGCCTCGGTCACCGGCCGGGCGCCGAGGTCGTCGGTCGCGGCCTGGTACGCGATCCAGAGCGCCGGCAGGAGCGCAGCCACAAAGGCAGCGATCTTCACCGGCGACCAGCGCCCCGACCGTTCGCGCAAGAATGGCATTCAGGCCCGCTCCAGCGAAGGCGCCGAACATACCGGCAGGCCGGATAACGCCCAATCAAATCGCGCGCGCGGCAGGTTCATCGGCGATCACGATTTCAAGAGCGGGTTTGCGCCTGGGCGTCGGCGTCGAGCGCGGCGGCCGCGAGCTTTCTTGCGTGGTTGCGAACATCCCGGGGCCACGGCTCGACCAGTCGCTCGAAGCGCTCCCGATGACCGGCAAACAAGGCGCGCGTCGCCTCCTCGAATCCCGGCCGGTTGCCGGCCATGACGGACATGAAGCGATAGGCAGCCTCCTGCGATCGGCGGACGCGGTCCTTGCCCTCGTTCGCGCGCCGCGCCTCCTCCACCAGCTTGCGCAACGCCACCGATGCCCCTCCCGGCTGGGCGTTGAGCCACTCCCAATGCCGGGGCAGCAGCGTGACCTCGCGCGCGACCACGCCGAGTTTCGGACGGCCGGGGCCGCGCGCGGCGCCGGAGATGGCGGTCGCCTCCCCCCCGTCCGGATGCGGAAGACGACGCAACACGTCCTCGGACGATCCGCGGAAGTCCAGCTCGATCGACTCGCTGGTGGTGTCGTCGAAGATCAGCACCTGCTCGCCTTTGTCGACCGCGGCCTTCGCTTTCACGGCGACCTCCGCGAGCTCGCCGGATGCGATGCGGCGCGCGCCCTTGAATGCGGTGCAGTGGTTTTGAGCTTCTGCGTCCATGGCGAATGTCCTCGCTACCAAGCAGTTATATCCGGGTAGAATTCGAAATCAATATTACCCGGATAAAATTTGGGGTGGTTCGCGGGACGTCAAATGATCCGTTCCCGACATCGCCCGGGCGCTGTTTCCTTGACGGCAGGGACGGGAGCCCATATAAGGTGCCGCAACGAAATGATGCAAAGGACGGCGCTGTGCGCAATTTAATTACGCAAGGGCTGGTCATCGTAGGGATGCACACCGCCGAGGATGGCTAGGCCATCCGCGACGTGGCGGTGTGCGAACGGGGCCCTTGTGGCCCTTTTTCTTTGCAGGAGCGGTCCGGGCACGTGGAGTAGGGAAATGAGCAGAGAAATGAGTGGCGCCGAGATGGTGATCGAAGCGCTCGCCGACCAAGGGGTTGAACACCTCTTCGGTTATCCCGGTGGCGCCGTGCTGCCGATCTACGACGCGCTGTTTCAGCAGGACAAGGTCCGGCACATCCTGGTGCGCCACGAGCAGGGCGCGGTGCATGCGGCGGAGGGCTATGCCCGCTCGACCGGCAAGGTTGGGTGTGTGCTGGTGACCTCCGGGCCCGGCGCGACCAACGCTGTCACCGGGCTGACCGACGCGCTCATGGATTCCATTCCGGTCGTGTGCCTGACCGGACAGGTGCCGACCCACCTCATCGGCAACGATGCGTTCCAGGAGTGCGACACCGTCGGGATCACTCGGCCCTGCACCAAGCACAATTACCTGGTGAAGAGCGTCGCCGATCTTCCCCGCGTGCTGCACGAGGCGTTCCACATCGCCAAGAGCGGTCGGCCGGGGCCGGTGGTGGTCGACATCCCGAAGGACATCCAGTTCGCCAAGGGCCTCTATTCCCGGCCGAAGGATTTCCAGCACAAGGGGTATCGGCCCAAGATCAAGGGCGACCTCGAGCGGATCAAGGCCGCCGTCGACCTGATGCGGCACGCCAAGCGGCCGTTGTTCTACACCGGCGGCGGCGTCATCAATTCCGGCCCCGAGGCGAGCCATTTCCTGCGCGAGCTGGTGAAGCTTACCGGCTTTCCCATCACCTCGACGCTGATGGGGCTCGGCGCCTATGCCGCCGCCGATCCGCAATGGCTCGGCATGCTGGGCATGCACGGCACCTACGAGGCCAATCTGGCGATGCACGACTGCGACGTGATGATCTGCATCGGCGCGCGTTTCGACGATCGCATCACCGGTCGCCTAGACGCCTTCTCGCCCGGCTCCAAGAAGATCCATGTCGACATCGATCCGTCCTCGATCAACAAGAACGTCAAGGTCGACATCCCGATCATCGGCGACTGCGCGCACGTGCTCGAGGACATGGTGCGGCTGTGGCGCTCGGGTGCCATGCAGGCGGAAAAACGTGCGCTCGAGGTCTGGTGGAAGCAGATCGAGACCTGGCGCTCGCGCAAATCGCTCGCCTACAGGAACTCGAACGAGATCATCAAGCCGCAATACGCCATTCAGCGTCTCTACGAACTGACCAAGGATCGCGACACCTACATCACCACCGAGGTGGGCCAGCATCAGATGTGGGCGGCGCAGTTCTACCGCTTCGAGGAGCCGAACCGGTGGATGACTTCGGGCGGTCTCGGCACCATGGGCTACGGTCTGCCGGCCGCGGTCGGTGTGCAGCTTGCCCACCCGAAGTCGCTGGTCATCGATATTGCCGGCGAGGCCTCCGTGCTGATGACGATGCAGGAGATGTCGACGGCGGTGCAGCACGACCTGCCGATCAAGATCTTCATCATCAACAACCAATACATGGGAATGGTGCGCCAGTGGCAGGAGCTGCTGCACGGCGGGCGCTACGCGCATTCCTATACCGAGGCGCTGCCTGACTTCGTCAAGCTTGCCGAGGCCTATCACGCGGTCGGTATCCGCTGCGAGCGGCCGGGCGACCTCGACGACGCGATCCGCGAGATGATCGGCGTGCAGAGGCCGGTGATCTTCGACTGCGTGGTCGATCCCAACGAGAACTGTTTCCCGATGATCCCGTCCGGCCGCGCTCATAACGAGATGCTGCTCGGCGATGCGGCGGTGAGCATCGAGGACGCCATCACCGAGGAAGGCAAGGTGATGGTGTGAGCGCGGCGCGACGTTTCCGCCCGTCATGCGCGGGCCCGACCCGCGCATCCATCATCGTCGCGAAGCGGATGAATCGCCCGGCCAAGCCGGGCGATGACACCGGTAAGTGCGAGAGAACAACGTGAACACCACCACCCACTATCCCGCCGCCGGCCTGGCGCAGCAGGTCGAGACCCATACCTTGTCGGTCCTGGTGGACAACGAGCCGGGCGTGCTGGCGCGGGTCATCGGTCTGTTTTCCGGCCGCGGCTACAATATCGACTCGCTCACCGTGTCCGAGACCGAACATGAGAAGCATCTGTCGCGCATCACCATCGTGACGCGCGGCACGCCGATGGTGATCGATCAGATCAAGAACCAGCTCGATCGGCTTGTTCCGGTGCATCGCGTGGTCGACATGACCGTTGCCGGGCCGCATATCGAACGCGAGCTCGCTATGGTCAAGGTGCGCGGCAAGGGCGAGCACCGCATGGAAGCCTTGCGGCTGGCCGATGCGTTCCGTGCCCGCGTGATCGACGCTTCGACCGAGAGCTTCGTGTTCGAGATCACCGGCGCAAGCGACAAGATCGAGAGCTTCGTCGCCCTGATGTTGCCGCTCGGCCTGGTGGAGGTTTCCCGCACCGGCATCGTCGCCATCGCGCGCGGGCCGGAGGGTATGTGAGCACTTTTGCGCGCCGCGGGCTTGTCCCGGCGATGCATTGAACCTAGAAGCAGCACGGCAAAACAGCGGCCATCCGGCCGGATTAGAGGAAAGACCATGCGCGTTTACTATGACCGCGACGCCGACATCAATCTGATCAAGGGCAAGAAGGTAGCCATCATCGGCTATGGCAGCCAGGGGCACGCGCATGCGCTCAACCTGCGCGACTCCGGCGTCAAAAACGTCGCGGTCGCGCTGCGCAAGGGCTCGCAGGGCGTGAAGAAGGCGGAAGGCGAGAAGCTCAAGGTCATGGACGTATCCGCCGCCGCCAAATGGGCGGACGTGATGATGATGCTCACGCCCGATGAGCTGCAGGCCGACATCTATCGCGAGCACCTCGTCGATAACATGAAGAACGGCGCGGCGCTGATGTTCGCCCATGGCCTCAACATCCATTTCAATCTGATCGAGCCGCGCGTCGACCTCGACGTCATGATGATCGCACCCAAGGGACCCGGTCACACCGTGCGCGCGGAGTACCAGCGCGGCGCCGGCGTCCCGGTATTGATGGCGGTGCACAAGGACGTGTCGGGCAACGCCCACGACCTCACGCTCTCGTAC
>DASSJW010000594.1:0-4936 GCA_035690995.1 Xanthobacteraceae bacterium | reverse complement strand
CACCTGTGCGACGCAGATGCCGCACGCGATGCGGACGATCATCGCCGACCTGATCGGGATGCCGGAATCGGATCTGCGGGTCATCGCGCCTGACGTCGGCGGCGGCTTCGGGCAGAAGATGTCGCTGGCGCCTGAATTCGTGGTCGTGACCTGGCTCGCGCGCAAGCTCAGGACGTCCGTGGCATGGGTGGAAGACCGGCGCGAGAACCTCGTCGCCTGCTTCCATAGCCGCGACCAATCCGTCTCGCTCGAAGGCGCATTCGATGCCGACGCCAAGCTGATCGGCCTCGCCGCGGACATCGTTGCCGATGTCGGCGCTTATTCCTGCTATCCGACCACCTGCGGCGTCGAACCGCTGATGGCCATGGCGGAGATGCCCGGTCCCTACGACGTGCGCGAATACGCCTGTGTCTCGCGCGGGGTCGTAACCAACACCTGTCCGATGGCGCCGTATCGCGGCGTCTCGCGTCCGGTGATCACGTTCACGCTCGAGCGGCTGATGGACAAGGCGGCGGCGGCATTCGGTCTCGACCCGGCCGAGATCCGTCGCCGCAACCTGGTCAAGACGTTTCCTTACATCTCGGCGACCGGCCTGGTGTTCGACGAGGCCACCTATGTCGAAACCATGGAAAGGGCGGTCGAAGCCGTCGGCGTGCCGGCCTTCCGCGCCCGCCAGGCCAAAGCCCGGACCGAGGGTCGCTATCTCGGTCTGGGCTTTGCGACATTTTCCGAGCGCACGGGTTACGGCACGCCGGCCTTCGCGGCACGCGGCATGGAGGTGACGCCCGGCTGGGAAACGGTGGAGATGACGATGGATCCCTCCGGCTTCGTCGAGGCGCGGATTGGAGCCTCGCCGCACGGACAGGGCCTGCGCACGACGCTGTCGCAGATCATCGCCGACGAGCTCGGCACGTCGCCGGGCCGCATCAAGATCGTGCACGGCGACACCGACCGCACGCCGTACGGCTGGGGAACCTTCGCCAGCCGGTCGCTGGTGATTGCCGGCGGCGCCACCTTGCTGGCGGCGGGCAAGATCCGCACCAAGCTCATCAAAATGGCGGGCATTCTGCTCGAGGCGTCGGCGGACGACATCGTGCTCGAAGCCGATGTCGCCCGCGTTGCCGGAACCGACCGTGCCATTCCGATCGCGACGCTGGCGCGCGCCGCCTATCATCAGAGCCACCGGTTCAAGGGTGAGGTCGGCCCCGGCATTGTCGAGAGCGCCACCTACGATCCGCCCGGAACGTTTTCCAATGCGTGCCACGTCGCCATGGTCGAGGTCGACATCGAGACCGGCCACGTCATGATCGAAAAGTTTCTGGTGGCCGAGGATGCCGGACGGTTGATCAACCCGATGATCGTGGACGGGCAGATTCACGGCGGTGTCGCCCAAGGCATCGCCAATGCCCTGCTCGAAGAGATCGTCTACGATGAGACAGGCAACATCCTCACGGCAACGCTGGCCGACTACCTGCCGCCGACCGCGCGCGAGATTCCTCCCATCGAGATTCTCCTTCTGGTAACCTTGACCGAAGCTTCGATCACCAAGGCCAAGGGGCTGGGCGAGGGCGGTGCAATCGGGCCGCCGGCGGCCGTCGTCAATGCCATCAACGACGCCCTGTCGCCGTTTGGCATCTCGATTGATGAGTTTCCGGCAACGCCACAGCGCATCCGCGCCGCGTTGCGTGCGGCGTCCGCGCGGGTACAGGCCTGACATGGCCTTCGTCGGACGATCCGTGACCCGTGTCGAGGACCGACCCCTGGTGACGGGACGCGGCCGGTTCGCGGCCGACGTCGCCTTTCCCCGCATGGTGCATATGCGGGTGGTGCGCTCGGCCCAGGCCCACGGCCGCATCGTGTCGATCGACACGAGCGCCGCGCTGGCGCTCCCGGGCGTGGTGGCGGTCTGGACATCGGCCGACGTGTCGGAGATCCCTCCGATCGATTTCCGCCTCACCCGCATCGAAGGCCTGGCGGCCTACCGCCAGCCCATTCTGGCCCGGCAGCGCGTGCGTTATGTCGGCGAGCCGGTCGCCGCTGTGTTCGCGACCGACGCCTATGTGGCGGAGGACGCAGCCGATCTCGTCGTCGCCGCCGTCGACGAATTGCCGGTCATCCTCGACGCCACCGCCGCGCCCGGCGAATTCGAGGACGGACGGTCGACCGAACCGGCGATCGTGGAGAAATCCTACGGGGACATCGTGGCCGCGTTTCGCGACGCGCATGCCGTGGTCGAGCTCGATCTCGCGATCGGGCGCCATTCCGGCGTTCCGCTCGAAACCCGTGGCGCGATCGCCCGCTATGACGCCGCCAGCGACGTGCTGGAGCTTCATGGCGCCGCCAAGGTGCCGCACTGGAATCGCGACAACATCGCCCGCATGCTGGGACGCGATCCCGCCAGCGTGCATCTGTTCGAGGGCCATGTCGGCGGCGGCTTCGGTATTCGCGGGGAGCTTTATCCCGAGGACGTGCTGGTCTGCCTTGCCGCGCTGCGGCTCGGCTGCCCGGTGAAGTGGATCGAGGACAGGCGCGAGCATCTGATCGCCGCCAATCATTCGCGGCAGCAGCGCCATAAGGTTCGCGCCGCGGTCGACGCCCAGGGCCGTATTCTCGCCTTTGACGACGAGTTCTTCCACGACCAGGGCGGCTATGTCCGCACCCACGCGGCCACCGTGCCCGATCTCGCCGCCGCGATGTTGCCGGGCCCGTACCGGGTGCCGGCATATCGGGCCATTGGTCATGTCCGCCTCACCAACAAGACGCCGGGCGGGACCTATCGCGCCCCGGGACGGTTCGAAAGCACGTTCGTGCGCGAACGGCTGATGGACGCGATCGCTGCACGATTGGGGATCGACCGGATTGAAGTCCGGCGGCGCAATCTCGTCGCCAAGGAGGAGATGCCGTATCGGCGCCCGCTGGCGACGCTCGGGACCGACATTGTGCTCGACTCCGGCGATTATGCTGGTCTGATCGACAAGGCACTGACCGCGATCGACTGGGATACGCTGCAGGACGGCCTCCGGCGCCGTCGCGCCAGCGGAGAATGCGTCGGGGCCGGCCTCGGCTTCTTTGTCGAAAAGAGCGGCCTCGGCCCGTTTGATGGCGTGCGGTTGTCCGTCGGCCCGGCGGGGCTGGTCGAAGTGGTGACCGGTGCGGCCTCGCTCGGCCAAGGTGTCGAAACGGTGGTGGCGCAGATCTGCGCGGACGCGCTCGGCGTCGATTATCGGCGCGTGCGCGTCCTGCACGGTCGCACCGACCGTATTGCGTTCGGGATGGGCGCCTTTGCCTCTCGCGTCACGGTGATGACGGGAGAGGCGACCCGCCTTGCCGCGGTCGAGGTGCGTGCCAAGGCGATCGACGTCGCGGCCGAGCTGCTGCAGCAGCCCGCAGATGCGCTCGAGTTGATCGACGGCGCGGTGGTGCGCAAGGGAGCCCTGGCCGGGCCTTCCGTGACCCTCGGCGAGATCGCCAAGGCGTTGGAGCCGGCATCGAAGCTGCGCGGCGCGCGAGCGCCGGGCCTCTCGGCCGACGGCTGGTTCTATAGCGATCACATGAACTACCCCTACGGCGTGCACATTGCGGTCGCCAGGGTCGATCGCGACACCGGCGGCGTGACGATCGAGCGCTACCTGCTCGCCTATGACATCGGCCGGGCGGTCAATCCGATGCTGGTCGAAGGACAGCTCGCCGGCGGGTTCGCGCAGGGAATCGGCGGCGCTCTGCTCGAGGAGTTTCTCTACGACGAACGCGGCGAGCCGTTGTCGGTCAATTTCGCAGATTATCTCATGCCGACGGTGCGCGAGGTGCCGGCGCCCGAGGTGCTGATCACGGAGGACGCGCCTTCGCCGCTCAATCCCCTCGGCCTGAAAGGCGCGGGGGAGGGCGGCATCAATGCCGTCGGTGCGGCGATCGCCGCGGCCATCGACGATGCGATCGGGATCCCAGGAGCGATTACCCGTCTGCCGGTAACGCCGCAGCGGCTGCGGGAGATTCTCAAGCGCTCGGGGCGCGCATAATCGTGGGGTGGTTGAGCGCTTGCGCGAAACCCTTCGCCGGCTTCGCGCGGAATGCGCGTTCGATGGGTTTCGCGTCCCGCTCAACCCATCCTTCGGACTGAAGATGCGGCGAGCGCGCACCCGGCCGGGACAGAGCGCCCTCGAGCGCGCCGTTGCCGATGCGTCGCTCGCATCGTTCCCTATTCACAATGTCAAACAGCGCAGCCTTCTTCGTTCCCGCGGCGCGTTTTTGCGCCCGGGTGGTGTCCTTGTGATCGCGTCCGTCCCCGATCGAGGGGCGGGCGGAGCGCCGACAGGCGCACTTGTTCTGTTGTCGCGCTGGTGAGGCGCGACCTATCCGCACCCGGCGGGGTGCGGCGCGTCCCATGACGCGGGACGCTCGCCTCTCGGCGCTCCACCGTGGCGATTTTCGGCCGGGGGCCGCGCTTCCATCTCCGGCATTGCCTCCGGATCCGTGCAGCGAGCTCCTTGCAGCCAGGTCGTCATGCCTGGCGGGCGGTGTCCCGGACCTCCCGAGTCCGCGGTTACGAGCCGCAGCCGCGGGACGCCACTCCCCGCTCCGCCTTCAGGATCGTCTCTAGAAGACGGCCCCTCCATGGGCGAGGATGCGAATCCTGTAGCACATATTCGTTACGTAGTCAATAGCAAGGTCGAAAAGTAGTCGATAGCCGCGACTAGGCCTGCAGCGGCGGTTCTCCCGGCACGGCGATCCGCTGCGGGCGCAACAACTTGAGCCGCCCGTCCTCTCCCACCGCCAAGGTGTGAATATAAAAATAGGTTTGCACGTCGTCGGTCGCTTCCATCACCGGCGACGGCGCCGAGACGATGGGCATGCCGCCGCATTCGCCGATCCAGTCGATGTGGCGGTGCCCATGCATCAGCACGATGCGGCGGGCGAGCGGCTTGAGCCGCCGCACGAA
>DASSJW010000593.1:0-3361 GCA_035690995.1 Xanthobacteraceae bacterium | reverse complement strand
CCGGTTGTAGACTTCGAGCGGAGATGCGATCTGCTCGACCTTGCCATTGCAGAACACGGCCACCCGGTCCGACATCGTCATCGCCTCGGTTTGATCATGCGTCACATAGATCATGGTGATGCCGATCTCGCGGTGGATGCGCTTGATCTCGACCTGCATCTGCTCGCGCAGGTTCTTGTCGAGCGCGCCAAGCGGCTCGTCGAGCAGCAATACATCGGGGTTGAACACGAGGCCGCGCGCGAGCGCGACCCGCTGCTGCTGGCCGCCGGACAATTCGCGCGGATACCTCTCGGCGAACCGGCTCAAACCCACGAGCTCGAGCATCCGCTCGACGCGCACCGTCATGTCGCGCTTGGGAAACCCGCGCATCTTGAGCGGAAACAGCACGTTTTTCGCCGCGGTCATATGCGGGAACAAGGCATAGTTCTGGAACACCATGCCGATATTGCGCTCGTAGGGCTTGCTCAGGGTCAGATCACGTCCATCCAGCTCGATCACGCCGCCGGTCGGCGTTTCGAACCCCGCGATCATCAGGAGCGTGGTGGTCTTGCCGGAGCCGCTCGGGCCCAGGAAGGTGACAAATTCTCCGCGCTCGATGTCGATCGAGACATCGTCGACGGCATTGGTCTTGCCGTCATAGGATTTGACGACCTCACGCAGGCGGAGATAGGTCACGCATCATCCTCGCGCTGGGGATCTCGCCACGATCAGCGCATCCACCACGACGCAGCCGCGGCCCTCCGGCAACGCCTTGATCGGATTGAGATCGATCTCCTGGAGCACATCAGCATTGTGGTGGGCGAAGTCGCCGAGCGCATTGAGGCAGGCGGCCAGGCTCTTGACGTCGGCCGCCGGCCGGCCCCGGATTGCCCCCAGCATCGCCGCGCCGCGCGTCTCGGCGATCATCGCTTCGGCGTCGCCCTCGCGCAGCGGCAGAGCACGGAGCGCAAAGTCGCGGGTAATTTCGATCGCGATCCCGCCCATGCCGAACGCCAGTGTCAGCCCGAAATCCGGATCGCGCGCGACGCCTGCGAATACCTCGACCCCATCCGCGACGAATTCCTGCACCAGGAAAGCGGCATCTGACGGCCGCGGATCGAGCCGGTCGAGCCGCTCGCTCAGACGTTGGAAGGCGCGCGCGAGGTCTTCATCGCTTGCGAGACCGACGGCGACGAGGCCGAGCTCGGTCTTGTGGGGAATGTCATCCGATACCACCTTGAGCACGACCGGATAGCCGATCTCGCGGGCGGCGCGTGTCGCCTCGCCGAGGGTCGCGGCGCGTTGCTCCCGCGTCACCGGCACGCCGAACGCGCTCAGGAGCCGCTTCGAATCGTACTCGTTGATGGTGCGCCCGCCCGCCCTTGCGGCGAGCACATCGGCGAGTTGCGCGCCGGAACCGCCAGCGCGTGTCCGCGGCGGCCTTGGCGGCATCATGTAGCGGGCAACGCGGTCGATCGCGCCGAGACCCTGGCGCGTGCCGCCGATCTGGACGAGGCCCGCTTCGCGCATGGCCTTGGCCTGCTGCGTGTTCATCACGCCGGGCCGCGAACTCATGAGGTAATAGGGCTTGTGCGATGTCTTGGCGGCCTCCGCCAGCATCTTCACGTTTTCCAGTATGCGGCCGGGATGCCCGACATGGCCTTCGTTGCTGGTGTCGGCGCAATAAACGACGGCGCCGATGCGCTCGCTTCGGTCCACGACCGACATCGCATGCGGCAGGTTGACGGCGTAGTCGCCGTTGCCCCAGGCGTCGAACGGGTTTCCATCGCCGGTGATGCGGCCGATCACCCGTTCCGCCTCGGCGCGCTCCGCGCCCGAGAGCGGAGGCAGGTCGAGGCCCGCGGCGGTGGCATTGTCGAGGATCATTTCGGCGAGGCCGCCGGAGCCGGTGATGACCGAAATTCCCCGGCTGCGCGGCCAGCGCTCGCCCTGGCAGACCGCCAGCACCTCGGTCATCTCGTCGAGGTCGGAGACCTCGATCGCGCGATGCGCGCGCAGCATTTCCGAGAACACGCGCGATTCCCCGGCGAGCCCGCCGGTGTGGCTGGTGATCGCGCGTTGCGTGCGCTCCGTGCGCCCGACCTTGAGCACGACCACCGGTTTGCCGACGGCGGCCGCGCGGTCAAGGGCAGCCACATAGCGCTCGGGCTCGCGCACGGTTTCGGTGAACGTGCCAATCACCTTGGTGGCGGGATCGTCGATGAGATATTCGAGATAGTCGACCGTCCGGGTGACGGCCTCGTTGCCGGCCGACACCGAAAGGCTGATGCCGTAGCGGCGCAGATCGGACAGCATTGCGATGCAGACCGATCCGCTCTGGGAGATGAAGCCCACATTGCCGGCGAGTCCGTTGGTATCCATCAGGGTCTGCTTGTAGGTCGTCACCCGCGCCGTCGGGTTGAGAATTCCCATGCAGTTCGGCCCGCACACCGGCATGCCGGCCTCGCGGCACAGCCCGGCGATCTCGGCCTGCTGGCGCGCGCCATCCTCGCCGAGCTCGGCGAAACCGGCGTCGTAGATGACGGCGGCGCGCGCACCGCGCTTCACCGCCAGCCGCACCTGCTCCGGGAGGAGCGGCTTGCGGATGCTGAACACCACGACGTCGGGGGCTTCCGGCAGGTCGGTCAGGCTCGGATAGCAGACGTGATTGAGCACCGTCTGATATTTCGGGTTCACCGGGTAGATCGCGCCGGTGAAGCCGATGGCGCCGAGCGACTCCACGACCGAGCGTCCGGGACCCGCACGATCGGTGGCTCCAACGATGGCGACCGAGCGGGGTTTGACGAGAGGATCAAGCTGCATTTGCGGACCTTTGGACGTTTCTTTGGCGAAAAAACAGGGAGACGAGCACGCCGAGCAGCACTGCACCGGTGAGCAGGGTCGAGACCACGGCGATCACGGGATCGGATTCGAGACGGATCGATTCGAACATCTTCTTCGGCAGGGTCGACGCGTCGCGGCCGGCGATGAAGATCGCCACGACCGCCTCGTTGAAGGAGTGCAGGAACGCGAACAGGGCGCCGACCAGGATGCCGGGCCGCAGCACCGGCAACGTCACCCAGAGAAACGTGCGCAACGGACCCGCGCCCGCGCTCATGGCGGCGCGTTCGAGGTTGCGGTCGAAGCCCTTGAGCGCCGCCGCGATGACGAGAAAGGCGACCGGGATCGACAGCACGCTGTGCGCGATGATCATGCCGACATGGGTGCCGACGAGACGCATCGGGCTCAGGAAGCTGTAATAGCCGAGCGCGCTCACAACCGCGGGGACGATCAGCGGCAGCATCATCACCAGGTTCAGGGCGCTCTTGCCGCGGAAGCGATAGCGCACGAAACCGAACGCCGCGGGCAGGGCGACGATCAG
>DASSJW010000592.1:0-5173 GCA_035690995.1 Xanthobacteraceae bacterium | reverse complement strand
GCCGGTCGTCGTCATTTCCGCGCTCAACGAGATCGAGCCGGTGGTCCGCTGCGTCGAGCTGGGCGCGGAGGATTTCATCTTCAAGCCGTTCAACCCGACGCTGCTGCGCGCCCGGGTCCTGGCAAGCCTGGAGAAGAAAGCCCTGCGCGACCGCACGCGTGACGAGCTGCGGCGCAAGCAGATGGAGCTCGATGAAGCGCGCACGCTGCAGCTCGCGCTGGTGCCTGCGCCGCTGCGCGATTCGATTTGCGGCCGGGCCGCCGCGATCGACGCGGTGCTCGAGCCCGCCAAGGAGGTCGGTGGCGACCTGGTCGATCATTTTCGCATCGGCGAGGATCTGCTGGTCGTTTCCGTTGGCGACGTGTCGGACAAGGGCGCCGGCGCCGCGCTGATGATGGCGAGAACGCACGCACTCGTACGCGGGCTTTCGGTGCGGCCGGACGCGGCGGCCCTGTTCCGCGAACCGGAACAGGCGGTGGCGCTGCTGAATGCCGCGCTCGCGAAAAGCAACGACGGCGGCATGTACGTGACCTTCCTGCTCGGCACGCTCGACTTCGCGAGCAACCGGCTGGCGTATGTCCGCGCCGGTCACGTCCCGCCCTATATACGGCGAGCCGACGGCAGCCTCGAGCGACTCGAGCACCTTGGCGGACTTCCGCTCGGCTGGGGGGAGAGCACGGTCTATAAATCGGACAGCACGGCTTTCGCGCCCGGCGATGCGATCCTGATCCTGACCGATGGATTCACGGAGGCGGCGGATCCCACCGGCCAACTGTTCGGGGACGACCGGATCGCAACGCTCATGCAGCAGGCCGGTGCAGGCGATACCGGATTATTGTCCACGCTGGTCCGGCAGGTCCGCGACTTCGAGGGCGGCCTGCCGCCGTCGGACGACATGGCGGCCATCTTGCTCTCGCTCGGCAAAGGGGCTGCGGAATGAACGTTTGCCGGTGACCACCTCGGATGTGAGCCTATGATCCGTCAGCAATCCCGGCACGGCCACGAAGTTTCAATACCCTTCGCGCTTCCCGTATCACCGAATTGCGATTCCAGGTATTAGCGCATCGTCGGTCCAACACGAGCTTCCGAAATGACGCCAGCGAGCGACCTCCCTGCCGTGACGGCCCGCCGGCCCTGGTATCAGAGCATCGCCGGCAACCTGCTGATCGCTTTTGCGCTCATCGCCGCGCTGACCGTGAGCGCGACCTTGCTCTCGCTCATCCGCTTCAATCAGATCGACGCGGTCCTCAACCGGCTGACCGGGGTCAGTCTTCCGCTGGTCCAACTCTCGCTCGGCGTGGAAGCCAAGACCGCCGAACTCGTCGTGCTGGCGACCGAACTCGGCAAGGCCGAAAACGAGACGCAGCGTTTCGAGCGCATGGAGCGCCTGTCCGATCAGATCGGCGAGCTCTGGGGCATCCTCAGCAAGCTGCAGATGATCATCTCGGAAGAAGCGACCGCGGCGCGGCTGCAGCAGATGATCGCCGCGATCAACACCAATATCGGCGATCTCGACCGCTCGACCCGCGAGATTCTCCTGCTCAGGGATCGGCGCGCCAAGGCAATCGACAAGGCGGAGGCCGTCAACGAGACCGGGCTGCGCCTGCTGTTGCAGATCACGGACGATATCCTGTCGCACCTCGGCGCGAGCATCGATCGGGGGGTGGGCGGCCAGAGCGACGCGCCGGACCTGCAACGCGATCTTGCGGCGCTGCGCGCCGCCTATGCCGCGCGCGCCGATTTCAATCGCGTCACCACCCTGCTCAACGGGATCGCGACTGCCGAGGCTCCCGATGCCCTGCCGGGATTGCGCCAGCAACTCGCCGCCGCCGCCGACAGCCTGTCGCAAAGCCTGGCGAGCCTGACGTCGGACGCGGCCCCGCGCGTGGGCGAACTTCGCGACGCCGGCCAGGCGCTGGCTGCCGTCGGCACCGCCGACGACGGTTTGCTGGCGATCCAGGCCAGGCTCTTGCCGGAACGGCAGGCTGTCGCCTCGCAGCAGGCGGCGCTGCAGGCGATCGGGCTCGACCTGCGCGAGCAGGTTTCGAAGCTCAACGACAGCGCCGAGCGCGAGGCGACCAGCACCGCGGCGCTGTCCGCCCAGGCGATCGACGCCAGCCGGCTATGGCTCATCCTGATCGCAGCCGCCAGCCTCATCCTGGCCGGTCTGATCGTCTGGCTGTTCGTGATGCGCTACGTCGTGCGGCGGCTGACCGATCTCGCGACCGCCATGCTGGCGATCGCACGCGGCGACCTGGCGGCCCCGCTTCCCGCGCCCAACCGCGACGAGCTCGGGGATATGGGCCGGACGCTCGCCGTATTCCGCGACAATGCCCGCGACATCCACGCCGCCAAGGACGAGGCGGAGAAGGCGCGCGCCGAAGCCGAGGCCGCCTCGCGCACGAAGTCGGCCTTCCTCGCCAATATGAGCCACGAGCTGCGCACGCCGCTCAACGCCATCATCGGCTACAGCGAGATCCTGGTCGAGGACGCGACCGATCGCGGCGACGATATGACCGTCGGCGATCTGCAGAAGATTCAGGGAGCCGGCCAGCACCTGCTGGGGCTGATCAACGGCATCCTCGATCTTTCGAAGATCGAAGCCGGCCGCATGGACGTCTATCTCGAGCAGATCTATCTCGCCCGGCTGGTCGATGAGGTTCGCGCGATCGTCGAACCGCTGGTGAAGAAGAACGGCAACACGCTCGTTATCGAATGCCCTCCAGACATCGGCTCCATGCGCACTGATCTCACCAAGCTCAAGCAGAGCCTGATCAACCTGCTGAGCAATGCGGCGAAATTCACGCAGAACGGGACCGTGACCCTCGCGCTCTCCCGCGCGCAGGCGGGAGCCGGCCCGGCACGCTTCACTTTCCACGTGTCCGACACCGGGATCGGCATGAACGAGGAGCAGCTCGGCCGCCTGTTCCAGGCGTTCACCCAGGCCGACAGCTCGACCACCCGGCACTACGGTGGAACCGGGCTCGGGCTGACCATCACCAGGCATTTCGCGAACATGCTGGGCGGCACGATTCAAGTCATCAGCAAGGCGGGCGAAGGCTCCAGCTTCATCATGGAGCTGCCGGACCATCCGATCCAGGCGCCGGCGCCGACGGCGGATACGCTGTCGGTTGCGGCCGCGGACGGCAATGGTTCCGGGCTCACGGTGCTGGTGGTCGACGACGATCCGACCGTGCACGACCTGCTGGCGGCGACGCTGGCGAAGGAGGGCCACCGCGTGCTGCACGCGCGCGACGGCGCCGAGGCGCTCGACATTCTGCGCAAAACGCCGCCCGACATCGTCACGCTCGATGTGATGATGCCGAAAGTCGACGGCTGGTCGGTGCTGGGCGTGATGAAATCCGACCCCGCGCTCGATCACATTCCGGTCATCATGATCACCATCGTCGACGACCGCAATCTCGGCTATTCACTCGGCGCGTCCGAGTTCATGACCAAGCCGATCGACCGCGCGCGGCTGCTCTCGCTGGTGCAGCGCTTCGCCGGCCACGAGCCGCAAGCGAGGGTGCTGATCGTGGACGACGATCCCGACGTCCGCGACCTCGTGCGCAACACCCTCGAAAATTCCGGATTGAAGACGTTCCAGGCCGCGAACGGCCGCGCCGCGATCGAATGGCTGCGAAGCCATCCGACCCCATCGCTCATTCTTCTGGATCTGATGATGCCGGAGATGGACGGCTTCGAGTTTCTCAATCGCATCCGTGACGACGACAAGCTCGTCGACGTGCCCGTGGTGGTGCTGTCGGCGAAGGAGCTGACCGCGGAGGAACGGGCGTTTCTCGCCGAGCGCACGCTGCTGGTGCTGAGCAAGAGCGCGCAACCGATCGGCAGCCTCGGCTCGGCGCTGTCGGCTATAGCCAAGCAGCGGGTGATGCATGCGCCCGCGGCCGAACAACCCACAGCCGTGTCGGGGTGAGCCTGATGCCCAAAATCCTGCTGGTCGAGGACAACGAGATGAACCGCGACATGCTCTCGCGGCGGCTCATGCGCAACGGTTTCGAGGTGGTGGTGGCGATCGACGGCGGACAGGCGGTGACGATGGCCGCCGCCGAAAAGCCGGACCTCATCCTGATGGACATGAGCCTGCCGGTCATGGACGGGCTGGAAGCGACGCGCCAAGTCAAGGCCGCGCCTGGGACGCGCGCCATCCCGATCATCGCCCTGACCGCCAATGCCTTGGTCGAGGATCGCGAGAAGGCGCTGGCCGCCGGGTGCGACGATTTCGACACTAAGCCGGTCGAACTGCCGAGGCTGTTGGAAAAGATCAAGAATCAGCTGGGGGGAACGGGTCGCGGCGCTGAAGGTGAGCTTGCCGGGCCGGTCGCCGGAAGGTATGCCGTCTTGTTCTCGCCGCCATTATCAGCCCATGTTCCGCTTCGCAGCAAACCATTGATCGCGAGCCCGGCTTTCGGGAAAGATTCTCGAGAATCACGGAGTGAGCCATGCGGCACGTGAAGCCAACGCAGCACATGCGGAGCTTGGGCTATGTCATCGCGGCCGCGGCAGCGCTGGCGGCCATGACGCCGGAGGCGATGGCGGAGGACTCGCTGAAAGTCGCCGTCGACCAGCGCGGGGCCTGGGAAACCGCGGCGCCCGAGCTCGGTCAGCAGGCGGGCATCTTCAAGAAGCACGGCCTCACGCTCGATCTCACCTATCCTCGGGCGGAGTCGGAGATCGAAACGGCGGTGATCTCGGGCAGCACCGATGTCGGCGTGGGCGTCGGCATCGTCGAGGTGTTGCGCGCCTATGCCACCAAGGAAGCTCCGATCCGAATCATCGGCGCAACCATGACCGGGTCCGCCAATTACTGGTATGTGGCGGCGTCTTCGCCGATCAAGACGATCACGGACATCAGCGGCAGGACCATCGCTTATTCGAAGGCCGATGCATCCAGCCAATATGACGTGTTCGACCTGATCCAGCGCTATCGCGTCAAACCCAGGCCGGTGCTGATCGCCGGCGCAAGCGCGACGTTCGATCAGGTGATGGCCGGCAAGATCGACGTCGGCTGGGCCACGCCGCCATTCGGCGGCGATGCTCTCGAGCAGGGCCGAATTCGTGTTCTGGCGAAGGCGAACGACGTCCCGAAGATTCACGACAAGACGGTCAGCGTGACGATCGCGAGCACGGACACGTTGCAGAAGCGCAAGGA
>DASSJW010000591.1:0-12576 GCA_035690995.1 Xanthobacteraceae bacterium | reverse complement strand
CACTTTACCTCCCAGCACCGCTTCGTAGAGGGTGATCGGCAGATCCAGCCGCAGGTCGGCGCCCTCGCGTGTGAACACGGGATGCGGCGCGACCGAGACCGCGATCAGGAGATCGCCGACGCGACCGCCGGAGCCGGCCAGCCCCTGCCCCTTCAGGCGGATGGTCTGGCCATCGTTCAGTCCGGCAGGGATCTTTACGTCGACCTCCTTGCCGGCCGGAAGCTGCACGCGTTTGCGGGTCCCCGTCGCGGCCTCGCCCAGCGTGATGGTCAGCGCGGCCGTGATATCCTGACCGCCACGGACCCCGGCTAAATCCTGCTCTTCGAACTGGAACCCTGCGCCCGGGCGCCCGGCGCGTGCGCGGGCCCCGCCAAAAGCTTCCTTCAAGATATCCTCGAAGCCTCCGAAGCCGCGAAATCCGCCACCGGCACCCCCAGCCGCACGGCCAAATCCATCGCGCCCCCAGGTAAAGGTCTCGAAATGGCCATCCTGGCCCGCGCCCGGACCACGCCCGGCGCCGAACCCCTCGAAGCCCTGAAAACGCGGTTTTCCCTCAGCATCGATCTCGCCGCGATCGAAGGCCTTGCGCTTGTCTGCCGCGCCGAGAATTTCGTAGGCGGCGTTCAACTCGGCGAAGCGGGTCGCCGCCTTCGGGTCGTGCTTGTTCGCGTCCGGATGCAGCTTCTTGGCCTGCCGCCGGAAAGCGCTCTTGATCTCCGCGGCGCTTGCGTTCTTCGACACCCCCAGGATGTCGTAGGGGTCACGCATCCTCAATGCCTCCCAGGCGCGTCAACATGGTTCATGCCGGGCCGTTGCCCCAACCGCGCGGCATAATGTGGGGAGGCCCGCGCCCGACTGCAACGAGTTCGCGCCGATGCATCAACAGGATCCAGCCCCGAGGCCGGGATGCGGTGCCGGTTGACCGGGCGGTGGGTGTTGACGCGTGCTGGCGGGCGGGCCCGACTTCTTGACCGGGAACCCGGCATGGTCATGTAGTGTCGGATTGCGGAATTCGCAGACCCTTACGGCGCCCTGCGACCCGAACTTCGGCATCAAACGGGGCCCGCGCAGCTTCATGATTCGGTGCGGCGGCCGCACCGGGCGGCAAGGACCATTTGCAACACGTGCCAGGGGGATGAATGTCACGCGTCAGGCTCACCATCGCCACCACCGACTATGATCATTTCCGCGATTTCCGCCTCGGCATCGTCAATGCCGAGGGCATCGACCATACCTGGCTGACGCTTGGCCATCACGAGGTGTTCGCACGCTTCACCTTCAACCGGGAGTGGGACATAAGCGAGCTGTCGTTCGCGAAATTCTGCGCCCAGGTAACGCGGGCTACGCCCGACATTATCGGGCTGCCGGTGGTCTGCTCGCGGCTGTTCCGGTTCTCGTCCTTCTACGTGAACCGGCGCAGCAAGATCAAAACGGCGGCCGACCTCAAGGGCAAGACGATCGGCTCGCCCGAATGGGCCCACACCGCCGCGGTCTATATGCGCGGCTGGCTCAACGACGAGCACGGCATCGGACTGCGCGACGTGCACTGGTATCAGGCCGGCGCCAACGAGGCCGGCCGCATCGAGAAGGTCGAGCTCAACCTGCCGAAGGACGTGAAGCTCACCCGCGTCAACGACAAGTCATTGAGCGAGATGATCGCTTCGGGCGAGATCGACTGCGCACTGATTGCGCGACCGCCGAATTCGTTCCTGCAGGGCCACCCGGACGTCGTCCGCCTATTCCCGAACTACCTCGAGATGGAGGAGAGCTACTACGAACGGACCAAGGTGTGGCCGATCATGCACATCATAGCGATCCAGACCCGGGTGCTGGATGAGCATCCGTGGGTCGCGCGCAACCTCTACAATGCCTTCGTCGAGTCGAAACGGCGCAGCCTCGAGCGCCTCCTCGATCCCGCGGTTTCACGTTATCCCCTCGCCTGGCTGCCGACTTACGCCCGCAAGATGCGCGATCTCTTCGGCGGCGATCCGTTCCCGTATGGCATCGAGGAGAACCGGCCCACGCTCGAGCAGTTCCTGCGCTACACCCACGAGCAAGGCATTGCACATCGGCACGCCAAGCCGGAGGAGATTTTCCCCAAGGGGATCATGACCGCAGTGAGGGTCTGAAGGGATTGCCCGTTTCGCGGGCTACGTGCTGCTCCGAGGGCGCAGATTGCGCACCTCCCACTTGCCACGCTCGGCGCGGCAGGCCTCGCCCTGCAACCACGATTCGCTGCCGTTCTTGACATAGCTTGCAAGGAAATCACGGCAGGTCACGCCATCCTGCTGGTAGGTCGAGGCGAGCGGAGTGACGGTGCCGCGGGCGCCGGTCTTCGGGTTCTCCCAGGGCAGGCTGGTGTGCTTGCCGCCCTTGGCCAGAACCTCGGTCACCGCCGCGCGTGCGATCGCGAGGTCGGCTTCCGCCGGCGTCTCCGCGCCCGCCTTGGGCACGGCCAGCCGGAGCGTGCCGGTCTGATCGGTTTTGCCCTCGTCCTTCTTCGCAAGCATGTTGTCGAGCTGATAGGAAAAGCTGCAGCCGCCTCCCGCGAGCGCCAGCGCGAGCAAGCACGCTCCGGCCGGCAGGCGGTCCCACGCCACGTGCCATCGACGTGGCCTTCCTCTATAACCGGGCTGGCGCGAGAGCGAGCGTGGCATCAATGCGAGGATACTCCCCGGCATGTCTGGATCAGGTCCGATAGAACACCCGACCTGGTTAACGAGTGGTGATTTCACCGAGGCGGACGAGCCGTTGCGGCTGTTTACCGCCTGGTTCGAGGAAGCGAGCCGTTGCGAGCCGCGCGATCCTACCGCCATGTCGCTGGCCACGGTCGACGCCGACGGCCTCCCCAATGTCCGCATGGTGCTGATGAAAGGCTTCGACGAGCGTGGATTCGTGTTCTTTACCAATGTCGACAGCCAAAAAGGGCGAGAATTGGATAGGGATCGCAAAGGCGCATTGCTTTTCCATTGGAAGTCGCTCAACCGCCAGGTGCGGCTGCGCGGCCCGGTGGAGCGGGTCGACGACGCCGCCGCTGACGCCTATTTCGCCACGCGCCCGCGCCTCGCCCAGATCGGCGCGTGGGCCAGCAAGCAGTCGGCACCGCTCGAGAGTCGCCATGCCTTCGAGAAGGCGGTCGCGCGACACGCGGCAAAATTCGCGGTTGGAACAGTTCCAAGACCGCCGCACTGGACCGGCTATCGCCTGCAGCCGCTGGTGATCGAGTTCTGGCAAGACCGGCCGTTCCGCCTGCACGACCGGATCGAGTTCCGGCGCGAAGCGCCGGGCGAGCCCTGGCGAAAGACGCGGTTGTATCCATGAATTTCAGACGTCCCGACCGACGCAAGTCTCCTGCGCTCGAACGGCCCCACACGCGATCGTGCAGCGGTTTCCATTTCCACCGCAACGCAAACGGCTCTAGCATGCGGCGGACCTCTGGGATTTGACTTGATGGTGACGCCGCATTCGAACCAGCCGCGACGCGCTCTCCTGCTGACGGGAGCGAGCCGCGGCATAGGTCATGCCACGGTGAAGCGATTTTCCGCGGCGGGGTGGCGCGTCATCACCTGCTCACGCCATCCGTTCCCGGAGAATTGTCCTTGGGAGATGGGCCCAGAGGACCACATTCAGGTCGACTTGGCCGATCCGGCCGGCACGCTCGCGGCGATCACCGAGATCAAGCAGCGGCTCGAGAACGGCGAGCTGCACGCGCTCGTCAACAATGCCGCGATCTCGCCCAAGGCGGACGGCGGTTCGCGCCTGTCTTCGATCGACACCACCGTCGACGTCTGGGACCACGTTTTCCGTGTGAATTTCTTCGCGCCGATCATGCTCGCACGCGGACTTCTGGAAGAGCTCAAGGCCGCGAAGGGCTCCGTGGTCAATGTCACCTCGATCGCCGGCTCGCGCGTGCACCCGTTCGCGGGCACGGCCTATGCGACGTCGAAGGCGGCGCTGGCGTCACTGACCCGCGAGATGGCAGCGGATTTTGGACCGCTCGGCATCCGTGTGAACGCCATCGCGCCAGGCGAGATCGATACCGCGATCCTCTCTCCCGGCACCGAAGACATCGTGGCCAAACAGATCCCGCTGCACCGCCTCGGTACCCCCGACGAGGTCGCCAAGATCATCTACGTGCTGTGCACGGATATGTCCTCTTACGTAAACGGCGCCGAGATCCACATTAACGGCGGACAGCATGTCTGAAGACAGACAGAAACGCCGGATGACAGAGACCGGATGATCATGGCCCTCTGTCCGCTCACAGCCACTTCTTCCACTTGAAGAAGAAGTAGGGCAGCGCCGCCGCGATCACCATCAGAACGATCGCGATCGGGTAGCCCCACCTCCAGTCGAGCTCCGGCATGTGGTGGAAATTCATGCCGTAAATCGATGCAATCAATGTCGGCGGCATCAACGCCACCGCCGCGACCGAAAAAATCTTGATGACGTTGTTCTGCTCAATGGTAACGACCCCGAGCATGGCGTCGAGCAGGAACTGTATCTTGTTCGAGAGATAGGCGGCGTGGTCGGACAGGGAATGGACGTCGCGCTGCATGCCACGCAGTTGCGCCCGCGGCTCCTTCGCCCAGCGCATGCTGTCGGCTTCATTCGCCAGGTAGAGCAGCAGGCGCCCGATCGAGACCAGGCTCTCACGCACCTTGGAGGCGAGATCCCCCTTGCGGCCGATGGTCTTGAGAATCTGATTATAGCTGCGGGTGCGGTCGGTCCGGCCTTCCTCCGGCTCGAAAATATCGTGCGAGACCTGATCGACCTCCGCTCCGATGCGCTCCAAGATGTCGGCCGCGCGATCGATCACCGCATCAAGCAGATCCATCAACACCGATTCCCCGGTGATCGTCGGGGAGCAGGTCCGCGCGAGCTTGTTGCCGACGATCATGAACGGCCGCGGGTCGTCATAGCGTACCGTGATCAGCCGGTGACCGGACAGGATGAAAGTGACGGGCGTGGTCTTGGGCGTATCGGTGTCTGACTGACACATCAACGTCGCGGTCATGTAACGTGCACCGTTCTCGACGTAGAGCCGGCTCGTGACCTCGATTTCCTGCATCTCCTCGCGCGTCGGGACGGCAATGCCGACTTTACGTTCGACGGTCCTGTCTTCCTGCGGGGTCGGATTGACGAGGTCGAACCAGACCGCACTTTCCGGCACGTCGTTATCCGACGTGACCGGAATGCGCTCAAGCGATGTGCCGCGCGGCACGTAAACCCACAGCATGATCCCTCCGCGGCCGACGCATCTTGCTCGCGGCCGGCGGGCGCCGCCGACCACAGGATTGGCCAGTGATGGCCAATCACACTCGGGCTGGCAAGGGCAATGAGCGGCGTCGACGCCAAACAGCGGCCGCGCGGACCGAGGCCGAGCACGGCTGTCGACGGATCAAGCGTGGAAAGGGACTAAAGTCTCCGGGAGCCCGCGCCGGCGCCCGCGGCAAGAATCAGGCCGCCATCTCGGCGTTCCACTTGTCCAGCTCATGGACCGCCGGTGCATAAGCGGGGTTCTTGCCCTCGCTCTGGAACTGCACCGCAGCAGCAACCGCAGATATCCCGATCTCCCCGTAGCGGCTGTCGAGATTTGGCTCTTTGCCGCGTGCGTTTTCGTCAGATGGTGCCGCGTTGTTCTTGGTCATTTTCTTCTCCGTGGAACTCGTACGTCTTGAGGCATTGCTTCGTGTATTAGGAACGCTTCGCGGTTCATTGGGATGACGGCTGAGTGCGGCCGAAATGCGCAACAATTCGTGTCCTATCGTGGCATTTCAGCACCATTGAGAAACCCGGTGCCCGGCCTCGTCACTCGGTCCCGACCGCCGCTTTCCCGACCGTGATTCCCGTTCGATGCGATCGTAACGGATTGGCGGACCTCGTGGGTCGATGGAGCGCCAGCATGGTAAACTTCGAGTTAAGAGATTGCGCGTAGGCTGCGAGATGCGGTCCGGCAAGACCCATCCCGCTCCGCAGCATGCAGACCTTCCACAGCATGGGTCCAAACTGCGGCTTTCCGGCAACAGGTTCAGAAGACTATCGAATTGGGCCTGTCTCGGCTCTGGAAGTACCGAATCCTTTTGGTTAGCTAGGGGAACTGAAGGGCTCGGGGAGCCGACTTGCGGAGGCGCGCCAGACGGCGTGAAGAGGGGCAGGTATGGCGGGACGGGGAATCGCACTTGTTCTGGCCGGGCTATTGCTCGGCGGATGCGTGCACACGCAGTTGGAACCGGCATCGGAAGCCAACTTCACTCAACGCGACAAGAAATTGCTCGCCAATGCGCCTTATGCGAAGGCGAACATTCCGGCGGCGTACCAGCGTGCGATCGTCCAATATCACCGCAAGGAAGCGCCGGGTTCGATCGTGGTCGATACCGATGCGCGCTACCTCTACTATGTCCTGCCCGACAATAGGGCGATCCGCTACGGCGTCATCGTCGGCGAAGAGGCACTGTCGTGGTACGGGATCGCCAAGGTCGGCCGCAAGGAAGAATGGCCGAGCTGGACGCCGACGGCCGATATCAAGAAGCGGCTCGATGTTCCCAACTTCGTCGAGGGCGGCGCGCACAATCCCATGGGCGCGCGCGGCATCTACCTTTATCAGGCCAACAAGGACACGCTGTTTCGCATTCACGGCACCAACCAGCCCGAATATATCGGTCAGGCCATCTCGTCCGGTTGCATCCGCATGACCAACGAGGACGTGATCGATCTCTACAACCACGTCAAGATGGGCGCGATCGTGGTGGTGCTGGCGCCGAAGGCCGGAGACGCCCCGGTCAATCCGCAGGTGGCGGCGGCGACCGATCCGCGCTTCAACTAAAGCTTTGAGGGGGCTGGGAGCGGCGTCGGGCGCGAGCCCGGCGCCGCTTCATTTTCAAGGGGCTCAAGCAGCCACCAGCCGTTCGCGCCGCGCCCAATCCAGGGTGCGGTCGAGCGCACGGCCGAGGCGGTCGAACAGTTCATCGACTTCCGCCGGCGCGATGATGAGGGGCGGACAGATCGACAGGATGTCGCCGACGATGAAGCGCACGATCAGCCCTTCCTCCTCGGCGAAGCGCACAGCGCGCGGCCCAACGGCGGCGGGCGCCTCGAACGAGCGTTTGGTCTTCTTGTCGGCAACGAGCTCGACCGCGCCGATGAGTCCGAGGCCCCGCGCCTCTCCGACCAGCGGGTGGCTGCCGAGCGCGGCGAGCCGGGCCTGGAACTGCGGTGCCTTGCGCGCGGCCTGCTCAGCGATGCGTTCGCGGGCATAGATATCGAGCGCCTTGAGCGCCACCGCGGCTGCGACCGGATGACCCGAATAGGTGAAACCGTGGGCGAAGGTGCCGATCTTTCGGCTTTCATCCAGCATTGCCTGATACATCGGCTCCGGCACGGTTAGCGCCGCCATCGGCACATAGGCCGAGGTCAACGCCTTCGCCACCGTGATGGAATCGGGCTCGAACCCCAGGGCCGTGCAGCCGAACATCGTCCCGAGCCGACCGAAGCCGCAGATCACCTCGTCCGAAATCATGTACACGTCGTATCGCCGGCAGACTTTCATCACCTCCTGAAAATACGTTTGCGGCGGCACGATTACGCCGCCCGCACCCATCACCGGCTCGGCGATGAAAGCGGCGACCGTGTCGGGGTCCTCCCTTCGTATCAGCTCTTCGAGCTCGGCCGCGAGCCGCGTGGCAAAGGCTTCCTCGCTCTCACCGGCATGCGCGAAACGATAGTGGTATGGGCATCCCGTGTGCAAAATGCCCTCGATCGGAAGATCGAAATCGAGATGATTGTTGGGCAGTCCCGTGAGCGATGCGGAGGCGACGGTGACACCATGATAGGCCCTGAGCCGGCTGATGATCTTCTTTTTCTTCGGCCGTCCGAGCGCATTGTTCATGTACCAGACGAGCTTGACCTGGGTGTCGTTGGCTTCCGAGCCCGACGAGCAGAAGAACACCTTCGAGGTCGGGACTGGAGCGATTTCCTTGAGCCGTTCCGCAAGCTCGATCGCGGGGTCGTGGCTCTTGCCAGTGAAGAGATGGCTGAACGGGAGCTTGCGCATCTGCGTGGTCGCGGCTTCGACCAGTTCTTCGTTGCCGTAGCCGAGTGCGGTGCACCACAGCCCAGCCATGGCCTCGATGTAACCCTTACCGTCGCTGTCATAGACGAAGACGCCTTGGCCGCGCTCGATGACCAGCGGGCCGCTATCTCGCAACGCGGCGAGATTGGTGTAGGGGTGAGCCACAGTCTCGATGTCGCGGACGGCGAGGTTGCTGAGCGGGGGCATGGCTTTGCTTTCGGTTTGCAGCAGCCGGGGCGCCGCACTGCCTGTTGATGGGAGCATCGGCGCACGAGAACCGAGCGTAGCGAACAGGGCCGACGCCGGCGAGGACCCGAGCGGCCAAGTTACGATCGATCAATCATTGCCGTCATGGTTGGCGGATGCAGGCCGAGGCACCGGTAGCGGGACTGGGGCCGGCGGCTCCTCGCCCGGCTCGCGCACCTCCCAATGGCATAGGCGGTGGCCGCCTGCCCGCTCGGCGAGATCCACATGCACGTGGTCCTCGTGATAGCCGTCGGAACCAGGACCCAGGACGGTCGTGAAACGCGCGCAGGTGCTCTTGCGCAAGCCCAGTCGAAAATCCTTGGCGACTTGCGGGTCGGTCAACCCCAGGAGAGTGCCATTGGCAAGCTTAACCGAGCGGATGTCGAGCGCATTGGCCTTGCCGTGCTCGGAGAGCTTTGCGCCGGCCACCCGGTTGCGGCCACGGCAGTCATAGGCGGCGTAGTTATCGAGGCTCTTGAGCGGCCCGCCGACAGCACGCACGGCAGGAGCCACGTCCTCGCGCACCCATTGCACGATGGCCTCGGCAAACGTGCAGCGGACGATCGCGGGGGGCGTCAACGCGACTCGCGTTTTGTCCCGCAGCCACACCGCTTCGAGCCGCACTCCGTCGGCTACCCCGCATTCGCCGCGGCCGACCACCGTGGGCAACGACGGCGCGACCGCCAATTCGGCCGTGAGCCGCAGCCGGCAGGCCGATGGCGGCGGCGGCTCCTCGGGCTCGGAGGCTTCCGGCGGTTGCGCCGCCGGCGGCGGCGCGCCGGGGGCCTGGTCCGGCCGCGGCCGCGGCAACGGGATCGCCTGCGCGGCCGCCAAATCGAACAAGACCAAAGCGCAGAGAGCCACAGGGAGGATGAGGGCGGGGAGGAGCTTCACCGTCGCGATATCCGGGAGGATTGCGACCTAATCGCGGCCGATAGGTCGAACCGATTATCAATCATGCTACCGTCGAGCAACGGGGAGGGCCCAACCATGACAGTTCAAAACTATGGACCATTTCGACGTCGTCGTCTGCGGCCTCGGCGCCATGGGGAGCGCGGCGCTCCATCATCTGGCGCGCCGAGGCCAGCGCGTGCTGGGGCTTGAGCGCCATACGCCTGGCCATGACCGCGGCTCTTCCCACGGATCGACGCGCATCATCCGGCTGGGATATTTCGAGCACCCCGCCTATGTCCCCCTCCTCCGGCGCGCCCACACGCTATGGCGCGAACTCGAAGCGGCCAGCGGGCGGCGGCTGCTTCATGTGACGGGCATCGCCGAGATCGGGCCGCCCGCCGGTCCCTTGGTGCGGGGAACGCTGGCTTCTGCCCGTCTCCACGAATTGAGCCACGAGGTGCTCTCAGCGCCGGAGCTGATGCGACGCTTTCCCGCTTTCCGGGTTCCGCAGGACTATGTCGCAGTGCTCCAACCGGAAGGCGGAATTCTCGCAGCCGAGCATTCGCTTCACGCGCAGATAGCGCTCGCCGCCGCAGCCGGGGCGGACATTCGCAGCGGTGAAACCGTGCAGGCGATCGAGCCTCGCGCGGGCTCCGTGCGGGTGACGACCGATCGCGGCATCGTCGAGGCGGGCGTGGCCATCGTGGCGGTGGGTGCATGGACCAAAACTTTACTGCCCGAATTCGGTGCCGGGCTGCGGGTGACCCGGGAGGTGATGGCCTGGTTCGCACCGACGGACGCCGATCTGTTGTGCGCCGACCGATTCCCGGTATTCATTATCGAGAGCCGGCACGGCATGCACTACGGCATCCCGGCGCTGCGAGGGGAATCCAGTCCCGCCGGGATCAAGGTCGCCAAGCACCACCATCGCGACGAAACGGTCGACCCCGATGCTTACGATCGAACCGTGTCGGCGGTGGATCAGGCATTGATCCGCGCCGCCATCGCCGATCACCTCCCGGCGGCGAATGGGGAGCTGCTCGAAGCCAAGACCTGCCTCTACACCATGACGCCCGACGGACATTTTCTCATCGACCATTTGCCCGGTGCACCCAACGTCATTGTCGCCTCGCCGTGTTCGGGCCATGGCTTCAAGTTCGCGCCGGTGATCGGCGAGGCGTTGGCCGACCTCGCGACCACCGGGGCAACACCGCATGACATCGGCTGGTTCTCGCGGCGGCGGTTGGGCTGAAGTATGCCGTCGCCCGACGATTCTCCGGTTGCGCGGTCGCCCCGCGCGGGTAACCTTAAGCGCCGTTCCGGAGGGTGAAATCCGCTGCCTTGGATGCAACCAAACCGGCGGCTTGCGTATAGCTAACTGTCAAGCGCTGCGGCGCGACAAATAACAACCAGGGGAAACGTCATGCTCGGGCTGATGCAGGATTGGCCGCTGCTTTGCCATCGCATCATCGACCACGCTGCCATCAATCACGCCGGGCGGCCGATCGTCACACGCTCGGTCGAAGGCGCCATCCACGAAACGACCTATGCCGAGATTCGCGCCCGGGCACTGCGCCTCGGGCAGCGGCTCGAACGCGACGGCATCCGACTCGGCGACCGGGTGGCGACTCTCGCCTGGAACACCTGGCGCCATTTGGAGGCCTGGTACGGGATCATGGGCATTGGCGCGGTCAACCACACCGTCAATCCGCGGCTGTTTCCTGACCAGATCGCCTGGATCATCAATCACGCCGAGGACCGGATGATGCTGGCCGATCTGACCTTCATCCCGCTGTTGGAGCAGCTTGCCGGCAAGCTGCCGACGATCGAGCGCTATGTCGTGCTCACTGACGCCGCGCACATGCCGCAAACATCCTTGAAAAACGCAGTCCCCTACGAGCAATGGATCGCCGAGGCCGACGGCGATTTCACCTGGAAGAGCTTCGACGAGAATACCGCCGCCGGCATGTGCTACACCTCGGGCACCACCGGAAACCCGAAGGGCGTCGTCTATTCGCACCGCTCGAACGTGCTGCACGGGCTGATGGCGGATACCTGCGACATGAAAGGTTATTCGTCGCGCGACGTGGTGATGCCGGTGGTGCCCATGTTCCATGCCAATTGCTGGGCAATGATGTTCGCCGCTCCGATCGCCGGCGCCTCCCTGGTCATGCCGGGCGCCAAGCTCGACGGCGCGTCGGTGTTCGAATTGCTCGACCGCTACAAGGTCACCTGCACCGCGGCCGTGCCGACGGTCTGGCTCATGCTGCTGCAACACCTGGAAGCCAGCGGCAGCAAGCTGCCTCACCTCCGAAAAGTCGTGATCGGCGGCTCCGCGTGTCCGCGCGCAATGGCCAAGACCTTCCAGGACGTGTACGGCGTGGAGGTGATCCATGCCTGGGGCATGACCGAGATGAGCCCGCTCGGCACCGCGTGCACGCTCAAGCCAGAATATGCCGCGCTCGGTGGCGACGCGCGGCTGGACATTCAGCAGAAGCAGGGACAGTCGCCATTCATGGTGGAGATGAAAATCACCGACGATGCCGGCAACCGGTTGCCCTGGGACGGCAAAACCTTCGGCCGCCTGAAGGTGCGCGGGCCGTCGGTGGCCAGGGCGTATTACAAGGACGCCGACACGATCCTCGACGGGGAGGGCTTTTTCGACACCGGCGATGTGGCGACCATCGATCGTCACGGCTACATGCAGGTCACCGACCGCGCCAAGGATGTCATCAAATCCGGAGGTGAATGGATCTCCTCGATCGATCTCGAGAACCTGGCCGTCGGCCATCCCAAGGTGGCGGAAGCGGCGGTCATCGGCGTGAAGCATCCGAAATGGGACGAACGCCCCCTGCTCGTCCTCGTTCTCAAGAAGGATCAGACCGCGACCCGGGACGAGATCTTGCGTTTTATGCGGGGCAAGATCGCGAGCTGGTGGATGCCCGATGAGGTCGTTTTCCTAGATGAGATTCCGCATACGGCGACCGGGAAAATCCAGAAGACAGTGCTGCGGGAGCGTTTCAAGAACTTCGTCCTGCCCGGTTCCGTCGCCGCACAGTGACAGGTTTCGCGGCTCCCGGCCTCGATGGGCACTTCCGACGTTGCGTTTTGACCGCCGCGTGGACTTTCGGTTGCCCCGAACTGCCGAGCCCGGCTAACGGCCGTGGCGCATGCCCCGCTGAGGCGAAATCCATTGTGGCGGGACCTCGATCAGCGTTATCCGTTCTGGAGTCTCGCCCCCTTACGGCCCGTTGCGGTAAGCTGGGCACAATCACCGCGGCGCCTCCGGAAAGCCAACGCATGACCACTTTCGACGCGACCGTACTCGCGGCGCAAATCGGCGCGGTTGCGCCCGCTGGCGACGG